>JAGRGP010000027.1 GCA_020445415.1 Gammaproteobacteria bacterium
CCAGTTTGCCTGGCGGCCATAGAGCACTGGTACCACCTGATCCCATCTCGAACTCAGAAGTGAAACGGTGTATCGCCGATGATAGTGTGGGGCCTCCCCATGTGAAAGTAGGTCACTGCCAGGCTTTAAAAACCAAATACCCGGCCTCTCAGGCCGGGTGTTTTTTTCTAAATCCCCCAGAAAAAACGATCCCCTCCCTATATCTCCTCACTAAATATACCGTACTCCTCACTAAATATACCGTAGTGATACCCTCCTTCAATTACACCACTTGCATAGTATCCATTCAGTCCCAGAAAGTTACCCCGTGCAAAGTAAACCCGTAAACTAGAGTCTCGCTTCAATGCCTCATCTACCCCTTCAATAAGCTGGGGATCGGCATTGCGCACGAGAACACCGCAAAAACCCGCGGTCAGCGGAAAAATATCATTTCCGCTATCGCCACAGAAAACGACATCCTCTTTCCGAGAATCAAGCGTATCTGCTATGTATTCCAGAGAGGTCTGTTTAGTCGCACTGGCAGGCAAAAAATCGAGAAGGCCCCTATCGGCTTGCGAGTCATAACTGTAAATGATTACCTCATCAAACTTGCCCTTAACTAGCTTCTCGACCTCTTTTAGGATCTGGTCTTTCTTTTTGTGTTCAACGTAATAACTTTGCTTGAATCGATTTAAATGTTGACTCTCTTGCTCAGCTAGGCCATCAATCTGTACGATAGTCTGCTTTATCGTGTCGGCATCCCATCTGGGACTCATCCGCTCCACATGCTTGATCCACCCAAGGTCTAGATGCCAGCTACCGTCCTCGAATCTCCTGATCGAGGTACCTACGTCACTACAAAGGATATTGGGATAGCGGATACCGTAGTCATGAATCGCTTCCAATGTCAGGTCTAAGTTCCGGCCAGTAACGTACACAACAAACACATGATGTCTTTTAGTTAATTCATTGAAGAGTTCAATAGCCTCACTATCCCCCTCCCAAGTACCATTTGGCAGCAGCGTTCTGTCCAAATCAGTGGCTAAAATTTTCATCTTGAATATCTACGGGATGACAGGTTCGGAGTATTTGATAATTGGCTAGGTTATTGTTGACCTTTTATCAAACGAAACTTGCATTCTCCACAAATCACGGGCTGTAGAGTTCTTGATAGATCTGAAAGAGAAATAAGTATATTGCCCATAGTTACCAGATTTCTTCAGGTAGTAATGTCAGGATTACTTTTTGCGATTAATTGGTAAAGTGCATGATACTCTTTTGTCAGTTTATGGTGGGGATCGAAGTGGATCATGGGTTTTGCGTACTGGTGAGATTCTCGAATTCGTATAGAGGGAGAGATAAAGGTCTCAAGGATCGGTAGCCCTTCATTTATTAGCTCTTTGACTAGCAGATTTGGAAGCCGGGCCCTGGATTGGAACTGGTTTACGATAATACCTTCGATCTTTAAATTCTTATTGTGATCTTCTTGAATCTCCTGAACATTGTTCATAAGTGCGTACAGGGCTTGCCGGGAAAAATCATCGCAGTCGAAGGGTATCAGACAAGCATTGGCAGCGATCAGGGCAGAGCGAGTGAAGAAGTTGAGTGCTGGTGGGGTATCGATATAGATATGATCGAAGCCATCCAATGCCTGAAGTGCCTCTTTCAGCTTGAACATCTTATAACGGGACTCTAACTTTCCCTGTTGTTCCTCGATATCTGGGTGTGCGGGCATTAGAAACAGGCGTTCAAAGGGAGTTTGATGTATGTAGCCGGCGGCGCCTTTATTATTAAAACTAAATGTCAGGATCTCTTTAAAAAAACCAGCCAACGTGTTTTGCAGTTCGTTTGGATCCGTGCCCATTAGATAGCGTGTCGAGTTACCCTGGGAGTCCAAGTCGATCACTAGGGTCCGGTTTCCACTAGCGGCACTGATAGCCGCTAAGTTGCAAGTTATGGTGGATTTTCCTACACCCCCCTTCTGATTAAAGATGACTCTCCGCATGGTGACTACCCTTGGTTAAATCGATTAGCGTAAAGTCACAGTGTAGCCAGCAAGGTTATTCGTCACAACTTTATCGGGAAATCCGTCGCGTACGGCCTGATTTATGATAATGATACATACCACCCACCCGATATTATGGATTATTTCACTGGCTTTTTTGGAAGATACGGAAATAGAGAGTTTTCTGGAAACAGCGGTAATGTCTGTGATTGAGATATGACGATATGATGTGACCGGATAAAGACCATCGCCCGTGGTTTTGAGAAGGTTGAGAATGCAAGCGGGACATCGAACGCTGACTTCTGATTACTTTAGTGTGCCGGAGAATGCCTGGATGGAAAAGGTGGGGTTATTGTAGGTATTAATGTAGGAGAAGATAAAGGCAGCGTATTTCGGTTTACCGGCGCTGTTCCTATAGAGTTCTCCCTGTTGTTAGGTCAAAACGAGAGAGTCAGAGACCAGGTATCGGCCGTTGATTTGCCGACTATCTTTATCGTCAATTCAGCACCGAAGATTGCCTATTGCACGATGCCGCAGGAAGTGGGCTCCTCATTGCTGAGGGCCCCCATAAGGGGCTGGTGCCACCGTCCGGTATAACCGTCCAATAGGTGTAGTGGATCCCTTACTAGGGTGATCGGTTGATGTCGATCGAACAAGCTAAAATAAGAGGTTTAGAATCACTTCCTTAATTGCCCTCCAAGATTGGCGTTGTTTCGAGTTACAACCGTCAAGAGGAGTCCCGCGCGAGGAAAGTGCTCTCTTGGGCTTGTGCGATGCAGGCTACGCGCTCAGTATTTTTGCACAACGCATGGTCTTCCGGTTCACCGATGGCGTAAATGAAAGTCAGATCAAAGGCTATTCCTAAGTGGCATGTATTCCTGGCGCAAGGAGAACAACAGGATTATTGCAGCTGGTTCAATTCCCAGGCCGCAGGGTATGTTGTTATATTTAGCAACCCCACAAATAAGGAAACCGCAAGATGCAACTAGATAGTGCAATTGTCAAACAATTTTTATCCAGCGAATTGGTAGACGCCTTAGTACGCTTTGGCCTGATTGCCTTTGTGGTCGTTATGTGCGTAAAGGTATTTTCCCCCTTTATGGGGCTAATGTTGTGGGGCTTGATCCTCGCTGTCGCGCTCTATCCATTCCACCAACGTCTGGCAAAATTCCTGGGTGGCCGGCAGGGGCGGGCGTCAACACTGATGGTTGTGATAGGTCTGGTGATGATCGGCTTGCCGACCGTCATCGTTGGAAGTTCCTTCGCAGGACAGATCCATGATGTATTCGGCGCTTTTCAGGAACAAACGATATCAGTCCGCCCTCCAGACCCCGCAGTCGCCCAATGGCCGCTCATTGGCAAGAAGGTTTATGGTACCTGGAGCGCGGCAGCCGACAACTTCCCGAAGTTTTTAGAAAATATGCAGCCACAGCTTGAGAAGATCCTACGTTCCGGCCTTGCGGTTGCCGCAAACACCGCCGGAGGATTGTTTCTGTTCCTGGGATCGCTGATTATTGCCGGGATAATGATGGCCTACGGTGAATCCGGAAGTTTGGCGATGAGACGGATCCTCTGCCGTCTGAGCAGTCCCGGCAAGGGGCGAGAGTTACAATCTCTCTCTACGGCCACCGTCCGCTCAGTGGCTGTGGGAGTCCTTGGGGTGGCATTTATTCAGGCCCTACTATTGGGTATAGGTTTTGTTCTGGCCGATATTCCAGGAGCAGGGCTGTTAGCCATCGTTGTTATGGTATTAGGGATCGCGCAGCTTCCAGCTACATTGGTTTCGTTGCCGGTAATCGCTTATATCTGGTGGTCGGGCGATGGATCCACTATGAGTAACATATTTTACTCGGTATATCTGATCGCTGCCGGGTTGGTCGACAATGTGCTCAAACCGCTGCTGTTGGGCCGTGGGGTAGATGCTCCGATGCCTATCATACTGCTGGGTGCTCTGGGTGGTATGGTGTCGGCTGGAATCATCGGTCTATTTGTCGGTGCAGTACTATTGGCAGTGGGCTATCAGATCTTTATGGATTGGGTCGATGAGGGGGACCCGGAAGAACCAGCCGAACAACAGCATGCCGCAGGAGCCACCCCCGTAACCGCTGACAGCGAATGAAACCATTGTGCCACCGCTTTCAGCGAGTAGTTCTTTTGTGCATTGGGGTTTCCCTGAGTGCTTGTACGGTTCTCGGGCCCAATTACCGGGAGCCAGAGGTAGACTGGCTTGATGAATGGCATACCAGGTTGTACGGGCAGGCTGTTACACCGACGCAACACGCGCAGTCAGACCTACGATTTTGGTGGCATATATTTAATGATCCCTCGTTGAATCAACTGATCGCTCTCGCCAAGAAGGCAAACCGTACATTGCATCTGGCGGGTTTAAGAATCTTGGAAAGTCGTGCCCAATTAGGGATTGCCGGTAGCACGCTGTACCCACAGGTTCAGCAACTCGGAGGCGCGGTCACCTATGTTAATACCAGCCAGCATGGGGGAGTGGCGCCAGCTGGTAACCAGGACTTTGTTGGCTATCAGGGGGGGTTCAACCTGGGCTGGGAACTGGACTTTTGGGGGCGTTTCAAACGCGTTATAGAATCTGCAGACGCCGCTTTCTTCGCTTCAATAGCTAATCAGCAGGATGCTCAGGTCCTGCTCAGTGCCCAGGTCACCGATCTTTACTATGCATATCGCACCACAGAGCTACGTATCGTAATTGCCCGTGAGAACGCCGAGATTCAAAAACGCAGTTATGACATCACCCAAAAAATCTACAGTAGCGGTCAACAGTCGGAGTTGGATCTGCAGCAGGCGAAGACCCAATATCTGGCGACTCTCGCATCTATTCCAGCGCTTCAGATCACATTGATCAAGACCCGCAACGCGATTAGTACTTTACTCGGCCGCCCTCCCGGTGAGATTCCGGAGTTGGCGAGGAAGCTCGATAGCCTTCCCCGTATCGATCCACCAGCTATCCAGGAGCAGCCTGCGGGATTAGTATTACGCCGCCCCGATGTCCGGACAGCCGCCTGGCGGGTGGCAGCCCAGTCAGCGCAAATTGGCGTCGCCGAAGCGGATTTCTATCCAGCGGTATCGCTGTTGGGTAGTATCGGATGGTCTGGGAATACCCTCGGCGCCAGCTCTGACACCAGTAGCCTGGTGATCGGTCCGTCGGTGAGTTGGAATATATTTGACTATGGCCGTATCGAGAATAATGTGCGGGTTCAGGATGTGCGCCTGCAAGAGCTGATCGAGCAGTACCAGGAGAAAGTCTTGCAAGCCGCGCACGAGATCGATGCTGCCGCGATCAGTGTGGTGAAAACCGCCGAACAGCAGAAGCTACTAGACCGGTCCGTGCAGGCGGCGAGGCGAGCTCTGGATCTCGCCAATACACGCTACCGGGAAGGGTATGCCGATTTTCAACGAGTACTAGACGCACAGCGCGCGGCATTTGCCCAGGATGAACAGCGACTTATTGGCCAGGGAAACCATATTAGTGCCATCATTACCTTATACAAGGCCTTGGGTGGTGGCTGGTTGGTTACGCCAATAGAACAACTCATTCCAGCGAGGTTGCAGGATACCATGCGGGAGCGCACCGACTGGGGCAATCTGCTCAGTGCGCCACTCCCTGTCGAGCCCGACAGGCCACCCTTAGACTCAGAGATTCCCCAGTATGAGTGAAAATGATCCGTCGGCCGTTGAGAATGCCGAGGCAGCCGCGAGTGCTGAAGACAATTCCACCCCCGTTAGGCGGGGTGGGCTTATCATTGTCCTGCTAATTCTGGTTAGTATCGTCTGGTACCTATTTGCCGATCGATTTACGCCGTTTACATCCCAGGCACGGGTGCAGGGATATGTGATCGGAGTAGCACCCAAGGTCGCCGGTATCTTGACCCAGGTGTGGGTCAAGAACAACCAGGAAGTAGGAGCAGGGCAGCCGTTGTTTGAGATCGATCCCTCGCAATACCAGATTGCCTTGAGACGAGCGCAGTCAGACTTGGAGAATGCCCGCCGCCAGGTGGATGCTGGCAGCGCTGGAGTGGAATCGGCCCGGGCCAACTTGCGCGCGGCATTGGCGAACGAAATAAAATCGGAGAAAGATATCAGCCGATTGAAGCGACTGTATGAGCAGGACCCCGGAACTGTGTCCGTTCGCCGCCTGGAGATATCCCAAGCTACTCTGGATCAGGCCCGGGCAAAAGTGGCGGCTGCGGAAGCCGATATTCAGCGGGCTATCGAGCAGAAAGGCGGTGAAGACGATGGCAATAATTCCATCCTGACATCGGCTGAAACCGCGGTCCAGAAAGCCGCGCTGGATCTGGCCAATACGGTTGTCAAGGCATCATCGCGAGGGGTAATAACGGATCTGCGAGCCGATGTTGGTCAATATGCAGGTACCGGTAGTCCGGTTCTTACTCTGGTGGCCATTCACGATGTGTGGATCAATGCCGAATTCACCGAAAATAACCTTGGCCACTTACACAACGGCAGCCCAGTGGAGTTGGTGTTTGACGCAGTTCCGGGCCGGGTGTTTTCGGGCGAGGTACGGAGTATCGGTCTCGGTGTGAGCGGTGCCCAGCCTCCCCCACCCGGCACGTTGCCGACGGTGAACAACAATCGGGACTGGTTGCGCCAGTCACAACGGTTCCCGGTAATAATCGGGGTTGATCCCGTATCCGATGAGCGTTTGCGTCGGAACTTGCGGCTGGGAGGACAGGTTTCGGTAATTGCCTACGGTGATGGCCATGAGGTGCTTGGTATGCTCGGCCGTTTGTTTATCCGCCTCATGAGTTTCTTGTCCTATGCTTACTGAGAGCGGATAGTCCGTGCCTCTTCAAGCAAGGCGTATCTTTCGTTTGAGTCTGACCTTGGGGCTTTCTCTGGCGTGCGCCTATGCCTTACAAATACCGCTCCCGTTTATCACTCCGGTATTTGCGTTATTACTCTCCCTCGTACCGGCCCCTCCTCTTGGTGCTAAAGGATTGGTCGGTCTGGTCGCAGTGGTGTTGGTCACCACGGGAGCTGGGTTACTGTTGGTTCCGCTATTGCTGAATTATCCGGTATCGGCGGTAATGATTGTGGCGCTCGGTCTATTTATTAGCAATTATCTAACGGTTAACCTGGCCAAGGGGCTGGTTGGCGCACTGCTCACTGTTGGAATCGCGATGATCTCCGCAGCGGGAACCGCCAGCTATGCGTTGGCCTTAACCGTCATTGAGGCTTTGGTTACCGGCATCGTAGTGACCATTGTCTGCCAGTGGTTGGTATACCCCTGGTTTCCCGAGGACGGTTTACCCCAAGATAACTCCCCTCGGGAAAGGGGTGGGGGCCAACAATCGAACTGGATTGCCCTGCGTGCCACCTTGATCGTGCTGCCTGCCTATCTGCTGGCACTAACCAATCCGGCGATGTACCTGGCCACCATCATGAAGTCGGTATCACTGGGCCAGCAGAGTTCGATAGTTAGCGCTCGAGATGCCGGAACTGAGTTACTGGGCTCCACATTTTTGGCGGGATGTTGCGCGATCTTGTTTTGGTTCCTGCTGGGTGCTTTCCCTAGCTTATGGATGTTTTTTTTATGGACGCTCCTGTTTGGTGTGTTTTTCGCTAGTAAAATATATCGGGTCATACCAAGTCGCTTTTCGAGCTCATTCTGGCAGAATGTAGCGGTAACCATGCTAATCTTACTGGGCCCTGCTGTGGAAGACAGCGCCAATGGTAAGGATGTCTACATGGCGTTTGCTAGCCGCATGGGCTTGTTCACCGCCGTTACGTTGTATGCTTGGCTGGCAATCTATCTTTTGGAACGCTTGCGGACTCGATTTTTTGTCCGTATCAACTCAATTCAACCCGAGGCGGATTAACCTGGATGCTGGTGAATCTTTTATTCGGATTATCGACCATGGTGCTGTGCCTGTTACTGCAATCCCTGCTGTTCGGTTTGGCGCTTCGTTATTATTCCCGCAATGACTATCTTGTGAATAATCCGTCGTTTTGGTCGAGCCTGGCTGTTATCAAGGGAGTCATGTTGCTGTTGGTGATAGGCAATCTGTTTCAGGTGGCTATTTGGGCCTCGTTGTTTTTGTTGCTTGGAGAGTTCCAAACGTTTGAAGAGGCCTTCTATCATTCTGCGGTAAACTTTGCGACCTTGGGTTATGGAGACATAGTCATGAGTGCCAGCCATAAACTGCTTGGTCCTTTGGAAGCGGTAAATGGGGTGTTGATGATTGGCGTTTCCACCGCAGCCTTGATGAGCGCGTTTCAGGATTCGGTACAGAAAACCCTGCACGCCCGGAAACGCTGATGGTATCTTGATTTCTTGGCGAGCCAGGTGTTTGCCCGCCTCTATTTATCAACGGCACCTATGACATTATTGGGTTATCGACCGGAGAGTCGGACGACAATAACGGGAACCCGACAGCTTTGAAATGTGTGTGCCCGTGGGCGGATAATGGTGGAGTGGACTGCGGCTCTACTATGGATTCCAGACAAGTCAAGGGCCGGGAAAGGCGCTACGACGGTATCGATAATTCTGATGCAGCATCCGTCGCCGCGGCAGTATAGAACGCATAGCGGTTACGCCCCTTTTGTTTGGCCTGATACATTGCCTTGTCGGCATTTTTCAACAAGGATTCGACCTGGTCACCATCTTGTGGATAGATGCTGATCCCGATACTGGTGCCAATGGTTAGCGAATGCCCCTGGATCTGGAATGTCTCCCCAATACTGGCCCGTAATTTATTGGCCATCTTGTTGATATCGCCAATATGGGCTACTTGTTCCATGACGACGATGAATTCGTCTCCCCCCAGGCGGGACACGGTATCGATTTCCCGTACGCAGCCGCGCAGCCGCCAGCTTACCTTGAGCAACAATTCGTCGCCGATGGAGTGTCCGAGGCTGTCATTGACGTGTTTGAAATGGTCAAGATCCAGAAACAGTATGGCAATCTTGGATTTTGTCCTGCGGGCCCGCTCTATGGCTTGGTTTATACGGTCGTCGAGCAGCAGTCGATTGGGAAGATTGGTCAGTGAATCGTGATGAGCCAGATGCTTGAGATTTTCTTCCGCGCGCTTGCGATCGGCGATTTCTTTTTCCAGATCCTTGTTGGTCTCGATCAATTGTTTGGTCCGTTTTCTAACCAATTCCTCGAGTTCTTCTCCGTGCCGCTCGAGTTGAAATTGCGCTGCTTTACGCTGGTCGATCTCATCGTTCAGTTGGCTGATTAGCAAATCGTTTTGCTGCTGAACGCGCAACCACGTCATGATCGTGTGGTTGCTGTGGCGGGCGAGCATGACAATCAACAATGTTAGGAGCAGTGTGCTTAAAGCGAATAGCCCACTGCCATCGATGTCATCGAAAACATAAGCGAAAAACAGCGTTACCGTCGGTGGAAGAAAGTACACCAGAATCGCCGGCATCAGGGAGGAGAGAACCGGCACGGAAAATGCGGCCAGGGAAAATATGATCATCATCACCGTGCTGCGAATCAGAAAATCGTCTGAAAAGAACAGAAACTGAACCATTCCTGCCCAGGCAACTCCCACCATGAAGGTAGCCAAGATATAGATAGAGGCCCATTGTTTGGGGGTACGGCTGTCCGATTCAGCACGATACTGGAAGCACAGATAAATCCGGATTCCCGCTGCCAAGATTATGGA
Organism: Gammaproteobacteria bacterium; assembly: GCA_020445415.1. Classification (GTDB taxonomy): domain Bacteria; phylum Pseudomonadota; class Gammaproteobacteria; order Chromatiales; family Chromatiaceae; genus HKST-UBA178. Next base: position 9,649 of record JAGRGP010000027.1, read on the forward strand.
GGCGCACCAGACAAGCAGTGCCTGCTGATCGACTTTCTCGAAGGCGATGAAGGCAAATCCCAATGCGACTCCGATAACCGTGAGATTGGCGGGAAAAGCGTTTTCGTAGATCAGGCGGACCTGCTCCTCGAGTATTTTTAAGGATGAGGTGCCTCTCATAATATAGGGCTGTAGTGATATCCTGGGTTAGGGGTCATAAACCATACAGTCGTAAGGATAGTCAGAGATTACTAGCGGAAAAAAACGAAATAACTTTAATTCTCACTATGGGGTGGCTGGAAAATGCCCCTTCTTACGGGTAATCTACTGTGCCTCCAATAGATATAGTTATCGGTCATGTCGGGAAAACTCTACATAAAGACTTTTGGCTGTCAGATGAATGAGTACGATACCGCAAAGATGGCGGATCTGCTCAAGGAGAGCCACGGGCTTGAGCTTACCGATATGCCGGAACAAGCGGATGTACTTTTGTTGAATACCTGCTCAATCCGGGAAAAGGCTCAGGAAAAGGTTTTTTCTCAATTAGGCCGCTGGCGGCCATGGAAGCAGCGCCGTCCAGATTTGGTGATCGGGGTCGGTGGATGTGTTGCCAGTCAGGAAGGAGACGCAATTCGTGAGCGGGCCCCGTACGTGGATTTGGTGTTCGGTCCCCAAACCCTGCACCGGCTACCTGGGATGCTGGATGCCAGTCGCCGGGTGCGGGCGCCGGTCGTCGACGTTTCGTTTCCGGAAATCGAAAAGTTCGATAATCTCCCGGCACCCAGGGCGGATGGCCCCAGTGCGTTTGTGTCAGTGATGGAAGGCTGTTCTAAGTACTGTACCTACTGTGTGGTGCCGTTTACCCGGGGAGAAGAGATCAGTAGACCGTTCGACGATGTTATCGCCGAGGTCGTCGCCCTGGCCGCCCAGGGTGTCAGAGAAGTCAATCTATTGGGTCAGAACGTCAATGCTTATCGTGGCTCAATGGATGGCGGCGGTAACGCCGATTTGGCGTTGCTGATCGAGTATGTGGCAGCGGTGGATGGCATAGATAGGATTCGTTTTACCACTTCCCATCCGGTGGAGTTTACCGACCGGCTTATTCAGGCGTACGCGGACGTTCCACAGTTGGTGAATCATCTCCACTTGCCGGTGCAGAGTGGCTCGGACCGTATACTGGGGTTGATGAAACGCGGGCACTCGGCGTTTGAGTACAAAGCGAAGATCCGCCGTTTGCGACAAGTGCGACCCCATATTTCGCTATCGTCGGATTTTATCGTCGGTTTCCCGGGAGAAACCGATGAGGATTTTGAGTGCACCATGGATTTAATCGAGACCCTGGGCTTCGATCAGTCGTTCAGTTTTATCTTTAGCGCGCGTCCTGGGACTCCCGCTGCCGACATGAGCGATGATGTCGCGGTTAGCGTGAAGCAGGCGAGATTGGAACGTTTGCAATGTAGGATCAATGAGATGGCCTCGGAAATCAGCCGTGGCATGGTGGGCAGCGTCCAACAGGTACTGGTGGAGCGAACCGCGCGCAAGGGGAAGGGGCAGCTTGCTGGCCGCACCGAGAACAACCGGGTAGTAAACTTTGATTGCCCGGAGTCGTTGGTCGGTCAGTTTGTTGAGGTCGAGATCACCGAGGCCCTGCCCAACTCCCTGCGAGGCAGGTTGCTCATGGATCGGGCTGGAGCGGATGCAAGTCGTGTCTAGCCGCCCGGAGTCTCTGGATCTGAGCCTCTCCCCCGATGATAATCACCGTTTGGCCAATCTCTGTGGCCAGTTAGATGGTCATCTACGCCAGATAGAGCGGCGGCTGGGTATCGAGATCAATAACCGGGGCAGCCATTTTCGGTTGATCGGCGATACCGATGCGATACGCGCCGGGGGCGAGGTTTTACGGGGGTTGTACCGGGAGACCCGTGATCAGGTGATTACCCCGGAGCAGGTCCACCTATTTCTCCAGGAGGCAGGCGTCGAAACGTTGCTGCAGGAGGATACCGCCCAAGGGGTACCTGAGGTTGTCATAAAAACGCGCCGTGGTTTGATTCGGCCACGCGGGCGGAACCAGCGTGAGTACCTGCACAAGATCAACACGCACGACATCAATTTTGGTATTGGGCCGGCGGGAACCGGCAAGACATATCTGGCGGTGGCCTGCGCGGTGGATGCGCTGGAACGCGATCAGGTCCGGCGTATTCTGCTGGTGCGTCCAGCCGTAGAGGCGGGGGAGCGGCTTGGTTTTCTTCCGGGCGACCTTGCGCAGAAGATCGATCCATATCTACGCCCGTTATATGACGCCCTCTACGAGATGCTTGGGTTCGAGCGCGTGGGTAAGCTGATTGAGCGCAATGTTATCGAAGTGGCGCCCCTAGCCTATATGCGCGGACGCACGCTCAATGAATCCTTCATCATTCTCGATGAGGCCCAGAATACCACCCCCGAGCAGATGAAGATGTTTCTGACCCGCATTGGTTTTGGCTCGACCTCGGTAATCAATGGTGATGTTACACAGGTAGATTTACCCAAAGGTCAGCGATCAGGGCTTCGTCAGGCGGCGGAGGTATTATCCAAGATCGACGGCATCAGCTTTACTTTTTTCAACGCCAGGGATGTGGTTCGCCACACACTGGTTCAGCGCATCGTCAGTGCTTACGACAAGTACGCAGAATCACAGGAACAGCAATGACCCTGCGACTTTGCCTGCAGACTGCCTGCCTCATGCCCGGGTTGCCGTCCAAGGCGGACTTCCGGCGGTGGGCGGGAGCCGCTCTGGAGGGTCGCAGGGAATTGGCGGAAATAACGGTACGGCTGGTGGATGAGGCCGAAAGCCGAAAGCTGAACCTCGATTACCGTGGATATGACCGGTCGACGAATATTCTGTCGTTTCCGTGGAGCGTTCCAAAGGAATTTAACTCCCATTTTCTTGGCGATCTGGCTATTTGCGCTCCAGTCGTGAAGCGGGAGGCGGTCGAGCAGGGAAAGGAGCCTGAAGCGCACTGGGCGCACTTAGTAGTTCATGGGGTCTTGCACTTGTTGGGATTTGATCATGAGAACCTGTTGGACGCGGAGGCTATGGAATCACAGGAGATCTCCATTCTTGGACGGCTGGGATATCCTAACCCTTATATGGACGACGATGTTGTATGAGCGATACAAAAAGGGCAAAGCCCGGGCGAGTGAGGCGCTGGATTGGACATAGGCTGGCCAGTTTCTCAAGACCGCCAGAAAACAAAGAACAGCTGATCCAGCTGCTTCGGGATTTACGGCGCCGGTCCCTGCTGGATAGTGACGCGCTATCCATGATAGAGGGTGTCCTGCAGGTTTCCGAATTGCAAGTCAGGGACATAATGATCCCCCGGGCTCATATGACGGTGATCGATCGGGACGACCCGATCGATGTATTTCTACCGGTGGTCATCGAATCCGCTCACTCCCGGTTCCCCGTTATCGGTCATGACCGGGGGGAGGTGGTAGGTCTGTTACTCGCCAAAGACTTGCTGGTGTATTCTTCCGCGGCGGGACGTAAACAATTCAAGATGGGCGATGTGCTTCGTGCCGCGGCTTTTGTGCCGGAGAGCAAGCGGTTGAACGTACTCCTTAAGGATTTTCGTACCAGCCGCAACCATATGGCGATCGTGGTTGACGAATTTGGCGCGGCCGCCGGGTTGGTGACCATTGAGGATGTCCTGGAGCAAATCGTGGGGGAGATCGAAGATGAGTACGATTTTGACGAGGATGCCCCGATCCTCAAGCTTGGCGACCGGAACTTTACCGCGAAAGCACATACCACAATCGAGGAATTTAACGAATACTTCGGGACCGATTTTTCCGATCGGGAATACGATACGCTCTCCGGACTGGTAACCAGTGCCCTCGGTCATCTACCCAAACGGGGAGAGACGGTGGAACTCAGGCAGTTTCGCTTCAAGGTGCAGCGCGCGGACAGCCGTAGAATCCACCTGCTGAATATCCGGCTGTTGCCGGAGAAACCGGTTGCGGAGCAGTGATCTAACGTCTCGGATTGGTGGCATGAGCCGGCTTAGGGGCCTATTCAGGGGATCGATCGCCTGCTCCGCGGGGGCTATGACAGTACTCGCATTCGCTCCCTTTTCGGCCTATATCGTGGCGGTTCTGGGGGCGGCGCTCGTGCTGGTGCTATGGCTCGAGAGTTCTCCGTGGGAGGCATTCCGGGAGGGCTGGTGGTTTGGCTGTGGCCTACTCGGTACCGGTGTGTTTTGGATGCATATCAGCATCGATCAATTCGGTAATCTTGGTACGGTTGCGGCCATCGTGCTTACCCTGATGTTTATCGCGGCAATGGCGCTGTACTATGCGATAGCGGGGTTGGTATTGGGATGGTTGCAACAAGGGGGAGTCGGGCTGGGAGGGATGTTGACCGGCTTCTCTTCTTTATGGGTTTTGTCGGAATGGATCCGGGGTTGGTTTCTGAGTGGATTCCCCTGGCTAAGTTTGGGGTATTCGCAGATCGACTCTCCGTTGGCGGGTTGGGCCCCTGTGTTGGGGGTATTCGGGGTTAGTCTGGCGGTTACCGCCAGTGCGTCATTGTTGGTGTTGCTTTGGCGTGGCCGGGGTCGGGGGAGAGTGGTCGGCCTCATCGGGTTGGGTATTATATGGGCCGTTGGGGGTGGGTTGGCGAATCACCCTTGGACGTCGGCTGCGGGCCAGCCTCTCAAGGTGGCGGTCGTGCAGGGCAACATCCCCCAATCCGAGAAGTGGCAGCGGGAGTTGCTGGTTCCTACCCTTAGGCTCTATTCCGCACTGACTCGAGAACACTTGGAGAGTGATCTGATTATCTGGCCGGAAACGGCGGTACCGGCCTTTGTGGATGATGTCGAGGCGGACTTTCTGAATCCGTTGCATCGCGAACTGGGCAACCAGGGGGTTACCTTACTCACCGGGATTGCCCACCGGGCCACCGACGGCCGCTACTATAATGCAATGATGGTGCTGGGGGAGGGGCGTGATATCTATCACAAACGTCACTTGGTCCCTTTTGGTGAGTTTCTGCCGCTAAAATCACTACTTGCCCCGTTTCTCGCATGGATGCAAGTCCCCATGTCCGATTTTTCGGCGGGAGAGGATGGAGCACCACTGGTAACGCTCGCCGGTTATCCCGCCGGGATCTCGATATGCTACGAAGACGCATTTGGCGAGGAGGTGGTCAAGGGGCTTCCGGAAGCCGCATTCCTGGTAAATGCCAGCAACGACGCCTGGTTCGGCGACTCGTTGGCGCTTCCCCAGCATCTGCAGATTGCCCGGATGCGGGCTCGGGAAACGGGTCGATATCTCTTGCGGGCCACCAATACCGGCATTTCCGCAATCATTGCGCCCGACGGCTCCCTGGCGAGTGTATCTCCGGCCTTCGAGCGCCACGTTTTGAGTGGCGAGATTAGGCCAATGCAGGGCGCAACCCCCTATGTTCGATGGGGAAACTGGGCGGTTATCGTCTTTGCCGTCATGCTGTTGTCCGCCGTTATGTACAGCCGAAGGCGGATGTCACGAGAACAGGTCTAGCGGCGGTCCTTGATGGGCTGCCGCGGCCCGGTAACGGAATGGCAAATCTACGGTTACCGGTTCTTCTCCCGGTTACTTTAGCTTGGTGGGAGGGTTAGTATCAGGCGGCCGTCTCGTATTTCAGGTACCAGCCGTCCCTCGAGCACATCGAGCAAGCTCTTCCCCGCCAGCTGCTTACGCCAGCCCTGCAAGAGTTCCAGATCTCGTTCGCCCGCGGTTAGCAGTTCCAGGCTCTTACGTGTCGCCAAGGCCGCGGGCGTCATCTGGTGCGTCTCCGCCAGTAATCGCAAACTGCACTGCAGCAGATCCACCATTGCTTCCTGGTTTGGACTCAATCTAACCGATGGCGCCCTCACCGTTGGCCACTCATCTCTTGGAGATCTCTGTGCCTGCCGGATCAGGTTAAGCAGATGCTCGCCCTCTCGCTTGAGCAACTCCCCTTCCATACCGCGTACCGCTTCGAGCCGTTGCATGTCGGCTGGCCGTTTGCGGGCCAGCTCTACCAAGAGCTCGTCTTTTACTATCCAGCGTCGCGGCCGGTTGGCAGCCATGGCCCGGTTTTCGCGCCAAGCGGCCAATTCGCGGAGCACCGCTAACTGAGACCGAGTTAACTTTTGAGTACCCCGAATTTTATTCCATGCTGCGCGGGGGTCGACCGCGTAGGTGGTGTTGTCCGCTAACTGCTCGAACTCTTCGGTCATCCAGTTTAACCGATCCTTTTCCGCTAACCGGGTCCGAAGCTCGGTATAGAGCCGCCCAAGGTAGACTACATCGTCCAGCGCATAGCGCAGCTGCCCCTCCTGTAACGGACGTAGCGACCAGTCGGCGCGGGTGTGGGACTTGCTGAGTTCAACTCCCAACAGCTGCTTGACCAAGTTCGCGTAACCGATCTGCTCCCCCAATCCGAGGAGTGCGGCGGCCAACTGGGTATCGAACACTGGCCCCGGCACTCGCTGCCATTGGTGGTGAAATATCTCGAGATCTTGGCGCCCGGCATGGAAGATCTTGACGATAGCCGGATTCATGATGATCTCCAGAAGCGGTTCGAGACTGTTCAGTTTTAACGGATCGATACAAGCGGCGACCGTGCCGTTACTGATCTGGAGGAGACACAGCTGGGGGTAGTAGGTCTTTTCACGTATGAATTCAGTATCCAAGGCCAGCCAAGCGCTCGGCGCGATCTTTCCACAGAACACCGCCAGTTCGTCGGCAGTCTCGATGTAACATTCCTGCATGTTGTTTCTCAACAGTGAGTCAGAGTGTCAGAGCATACCACTGCCTGCCGTGGTTTTTCCCGGTGATAACTGGATGTATGATGCACCGGGGTGTTGGCTGGAAGTGATCTCGGACATCCGCTTGGTGGTGTCTGGGTTGGAAGCACTCACCTCCACTCCCAACGATTCACGTGACGCTTGCTTTCCTGGTGGGATATTCGTCAGATTGGAGCGGTATGGCGAGGTCCGTTTTAGGCGTAGCCAATGCGACAGTTATTAAATATTTTTGTGGATATGTGTTTGCTGCGGGCGGCGCCCCAAGATCTTCCCGCGTCGCCGTTTCTGCTGGGGATGACACTCCTTGCCGGATTGGTAACCGGCACGGTAGTCATTGTGGAGACCTTTGGTGGTCTCGCCAATGCGCTGCTTGCCCAGTTGTTGGACTTCCTGTTGTTACTGAGCCTGCTATGGGTTGCGCTCGGGATGGTCCGACATCGGGCCCGCTTTCTGCAGGCGGCGACAGCGCTGTGCGGCAGTGGCGTGGTGATCAACCTGGTGATCATGCCACTTCAGCTGTTGTTGACGACCGATCCATCGGGATCGCTGACCGGAGAACTGGCGGTACTGCTTTACTTAGGGCTTATCGCCTGGTCGCTGGTGGTTGTGGGGCATATCGTCCGTCATGCCTTCGAGTTTCCCCTCTGGGGTGGCATACTCGTCGCGATGAACTATTTTTTTCTGGCTAATTGGCTCATTCAGACTTTGTTCTTTCCCGACTAGTGCATATTCACATCTTGGGTATTTGCGGCACCTTCATGGGGGGTATCGCCCTGTTGGCCCGCGCTATGGGGTTTCGGGTCAGTGGTTCCGATGCCAACGTCTATCCACCCATGAGTACCCAGCTGGAAGATGCGGGCATTCAATTGATGACGGGGTATCAGCCCAGCCATCTCCAACCAGCACCCGACTGGGTGGTGGTGGGTAATTCCATGTCCCGGGGCAATCCAGCCATCGAGTACATGCTGGATACCGGACTGCGTTATACCTCGGGTCCCCAATGGCTGGCCGAGCAGGTACTTCAGGGACGTTGGGTGTTGGCGGTGGCCGGTACCCATGGCAAAACAAGCACCGCGGCGTTGTTGGCCTGGATCCTTGAGTACGCGGGATTATCCCCTGGCTTCCTGATTGGTGGCATACCGGGTAACTTCGGTGTTTCTGCCCGCCTCGGGGAGAGCGAGTTTTTCGTGGTGGAGGCGGATGAGTACGATACAGCCTTCTTCGACAAACGATCCAAGTTCGTTCATTACCACCCACGAACCCTGATCTTGAACAATATCGAGTTTGATCATGCTGACATTTTTGACGATCTAGCGATGATCCAACGGCAGTTCCATCATCTGGTCAGAACCGTTCCGGGTACCGGGCGGATTTTGGCGCCGGCTGGGGACAAAGCGATGGATGAAGTGCTGGCCATGGGTTGCTGGACTCCCTTGGAACGGTTTTCCTTGGAACGGGCTGGGGCGGACTGGTGGGCAGCAGAGAGGCGCGCAGACGGGGGCAGTTTCGCGGTGGGTCATGACAAGCTGGGGATTCTGGGGCAGGTCGGGTGGCCGCTTACCGGGGATCACAGCGTAGCAAACGGTTTGGCGGCGATCGCGGCCGCTTACCATGCTGGGGTTGCTGTCAGTACGGCAATCGATTCCTTGGCGCGATTTCAGAACGTTAAACGGCGCATGGAGCTGAAGGGCGAGGTTGGCGGCGTGTCGGTGATTGATGATTTTGCCCATCATCCCAGTGCGATCGAAACCACTTTACGGGGTTTACGGGCGAAGGTGGGAGCAAAGGCCCGCATCCTGGCAATCCTGGAGCCTCGTTCAAACAGCATGCGCATGGGGGTATACGGGGACCGGTTGCCGGCGTCACTTGCGGTGGCCGACCAAGTGCTGGTGTACGCTCCCCCGGGTTTGAGCTGGGACGTCGGAGCGGTGTTCGCCGGGCTTGGAAGGCGTGCCCGTATCTTTCAGCGAGTGGATGCAATCGTCTCCACGGTGGTTAGCGAGGCAAGGCCCGGAGATCAACTGTTAGTGATGAGTAATGGAGGCTTTGAGGGTATCCACCAGCGCCTTCTGGACGGACTTCGGCACGGGGAAACAGATGGTCGCTAGTGGCAATGATCCAATCGCGTTAGCAATCACTGGGGCTTCAGGTTGTACTTATGGGTTGCGGCTATTGGAGTGCCTGCTGCAATCCGGCAAGCGTGTGTATTTGATGATATCGAAGGCCGCGCAGGTGGTAATCAGTCTGGAGGCCGGATTCACCTTGCCTACTACCCCCTCGGCTACCGAGGCTATGTTGTGTGCCCGCTTTCAGGCACCCAGTGGCTTACTCAGGGTCTTTGGCAGAGAGCAGTGGACCGCACCGGTCGCCAGCGGGTCGAGTGCGCCAGCCGCCATGGTTATTGCCCCCTGTTCCACCGGGACACTCTCCGCCATCGCCTGCGGGGCGAGCAACAATCTCGTGGAACGAGCCGCCGATGTGGTGCTGAAGGAGCGGCGCCAACTGATACTTTTGGTCCGTGAAACCCCGCTTTCTTCCATACACTTGGATAATATGCTCAAACTGTCCCGCCTTGGCGTGGTGATCATGCCTGCCAGTCCCGGGTTTTACCATCATCCCCAGAGCGTCTCTGAGCTGGTGGATTTTATGGTGGCGAGAGTGCTTGACCATCTTGCCGTGGAGCACTCGATCGTCGGGCGCTGGGGATATGGGTCCGAGGAAGAGGTTCATTGAGTCTCCCGGCTTGCGCTTAACTTACTCCTTCGGATTCATCTCGCCAGCCAGAAGCAATAGTACCTGGCGGGGTTTGGTTAGCCGGTGCTCGAGGGGTTTGCCCAGATCCGCAATCAGTTCCGCCAGTGGCAACGGGTCGGTAACCAGGGTTGCCCCAAAGGTGATCAGCCCGAGGACGTCTACCTTGCGTTGCTCGCTCACCAGTCCAACCCAAAGGGGCAGGCCTTGCGGGCGCAACGTGGTATTGGCCGACCAGAGCCTGAATACCAGGCGGCGATCTCCCGGCAAGGGTTTCTCCAACAACATCACCTCATGGGCGCCGTCATGGATTTGAGGTAATACCGGCAACTGTTGGAGGTCGAGACCCGGGGACAGCAGTTTCAATAGGTTTTCCCACTTTGCTTGGGAGGCTAAACGCCAGCCAGCACGTTCCAAGACGGAACGGATAACCGGTAAGGGTCCCGCATATTGAATCGTTAGCCGGTGATCCTGCCGGTTCATGGTATCCAAGCGCTCCGCTGGTAACCGGGACCAGCCCGTTTCCCACCAATCCCTGGATTCCATGGCTTGGGTGTGGACCGGGGGCTGGTAGGTTTCGAACCGCGTTGCATGCAGCAGCAGTCCGTGGATGGCGAGCATGGCTGTGACTGCCAGCGCCGCTGTCGAGGTCAGCGGCCAAAGGTTTGACTCCGGCTCCGTGTGCCGACTGTAAGCGATTCCCAGGGCGGAGATCCATATCAGTCCGAGGGTAAAGCTTCCTAAGACATCTGATAGCCAGTTGACACCGAGGTAGAGTCTCGAAAAAGCGATACCGCCGATCAACAGTCCCGCAACCGTATAGGGGATCCAGCGCCGCGGGGGAGGCATGCTCCTTGCGATCATTACCGATGCAAACCCATAGATGACCGTAGCCCAGAGGGTATGGTCACCGAACAGGGTGCTAATTGCGGTGTCTTGGGCTGACAATAGATCGGGGCGGGGGGGCTGCAAATAGACCAATAACGGGCCCGCCAGCACCGCAAAACCGGCGGCTGCCATCCAATAGACCAGGGTATGGCGACGCCCCCGTCCCAGCAGCAAAAGTCCTATGCTGATCCACAGGGCGGCTATGGTCTCGAGATCGGCAAGGCTGGAAACGAAGACGAAGAGGTGGTCGGTCCAAGGGGTCCGGAGGGTTTGCAGGCCTTCGTGGACAAGATAGTTTACACTGGATGTTTCGCCGCTATGCAGGCCCCAGCCGACGATAAGGGTGAAGAGCGCCGAAGCGAAGACCAGCAGCGTGGCCAGAATCGATAGCCCACGGGCCTCCGGGTGCCTGGGGTCCGCTAATGCCGCCGCGATTCCTCTCCAGTACGGATGCCGGTCGCCCCACCGGAGGATGCCGCGCACCATTCTCGTGGTGTAGGGCTGGAGTAGCAGGAAAACCCGGTGTATCAGCCAGCTAACAAGCCAGATACTTCCAGCCAGCAGCAGGAGCAGGATGACCAATCGAAAGGCGACCTCCGCGGCCAGTTCCAAAGAGGCGCCAAACACCATTCCTGGCACGAGGTAGGCAGGGGCCCAAGCCAACGCCGAGACGACATTTGCCAGGACAAAACGCCAGGGACTCATGCCCAGCATACCTGCAACTAACGGGATTACAGCGCGCACCGGACCAAAAAACCGGCCAACGGCGACGCTTTTCCCCCCATATTTCTGGAAGAACTCCACGCCCCGGGCCAGACCTCCGGGATGGCGGGAAAAAGGCCAGATGGTAGTTAACCGCTCGCGAAAGTGGTAACCGACCCAGAAACTGATACCGTCGCCGACGATGGCCCCGGCAACCGCCCACGCCATGGCCACCCAGAAATCGATGGAACCGGCCGCGATCAATGCGCCAATGCCGAACATGATCACGACCCCTGGGACCACTACACCCACGATGGCCAGGGATTCCGCCATAGAGACCAAGAAGATGATAAGACCGGCCCAATAGGGATGCTGGGCAACCCAAGACAATACCTGCTGGAACAGTTCGCTCATCCTGGCAACGGCTTACTGGATTGGCGTGCGCCCGGTCTAGGCCATTCTCCGAAGATCTCAGGCGATCTCGGTAAACGTTTCTTTGGCGGCGTCGATCGTTGCGTCAATCTCGGCATCCGAATGGGCCGAAGAAAGAAATCCGGCCTCGAACGCCGATGGGGCAAGGTAGATGCCCCGCTTCAACATGCCGTGAAAGAAACGGCGAAAATGGTCTTGATTGCAGGCCAGGGACTGGGCAAAGTTTGTCACCGGGCCGGCTGCGGTGAAAAATAGGCCAAACATACCCCCTACCTGGTTGCAGGTAATGGGTATGCCCGCCGCCGCGGCCTCCCTGGTCAATCCGCTTATCAGGCGGTCTGTTTGTTCGCCGAGCCGGTCATAAAAACCTGGCTTGCAGATAAGCTCCAGGGTGGCCAGTCCGGCAGTCATAGCCACCGGGTTACCGGACAGGGTTCCCGCCTGGTACACCGGGCCAAGCGGCGATATCTGTTCCATGATCTCCCGTTTTCCCCCGAATGCCCCCACCGGCATGCCTCCGCCTATCACTTTGCCGAGCGTGGTGAGATCCGGCGTGATTCCGTACCGCGCTTGAGCCCCTCCGAGCGCGACCCGGAACCCGGTCATGACCTCATCGAAGATCAAGACCGCCCCATACTGGTCGCATAACGACCGCAATCCCGCGAGAAATCCGGGCAGCGGTGGAATGCAGTTCATATTGCCGGCCACGGGTTCGATGATAACGCAGGCAATCTGGTCACCGATCCGGCGGAAGGCCTCCTGGGCCTGTTCCAGATTGTTATAGTCAAGGGTCAGGGTCAGCTCTGCCAGCGCGGCCGGGACCCCGGGAGAGCTGGGTTCTCCCAGCGTGAGCATGCCCGAACCGGCTTTTACCAGCAGTGAGTCCGAGTGCCCGTGGTAGCAGCCCTCGAATTTCACGATCTTATCTCGTTTGGTAAAGCCTCTGGCCAATCGAATGGCGCTCATGGTGGCCTCGGTGCCGGAGCTAACCATGCGTATCAGGTCGATCGAGGGCATCAATTCACACACCTTCTCCGCGATGCGGGTCTCGATCTCGGTAGGGGCGCCAAATGAGAGCCCATTCTGCATCGCTTCACTCACCGCTCCCAGCACGTCGGGGTGGGCATGGCCGAGGATCATCGGGCCCCAGGATCCCACATAGTCGATGTACCGGTTACCCTCGGGATCGTAGATGAAGGGGCCGTTTGCCCGTGCCACGAATACCGGCTCACCTCCCACGCCCTTGAAGGCTCGGACCGGAGAATTGACTCCGCCCGGGATATGTTTCTGCGCCTGGATAAACCGTTGCTGAGGGGTCGTCATGGTTGTAGTTCCTTGATACTGGCGAAGAGTTGATTGAACCTTGAGCAGGCGGCACCGATATCGGACTGGCCAAACAAGCCTTGGATAACCGCTAGCATAGCCGCTCCCGCACGGATCAAGGCGCCGCCATTTTCCGGTGTTATCCCCCCAATGGCAACCGCCGGAATTCGGAGTTCCTCGGCGGCGCGCCTTAGCAAGGCGATATCCGCGCGCACCGCGCCCGGCTTCGTCCCAGAGGGAAAGAAGCTGCCGAATGCAACATAGTCGGCATCCTTTCGTTGGGCATCGGCTGCCAACTGAAAGCGGTTGTAGCATGAAACCCCGATGATGGAGTCTGGCCCCAGGAGTTGCCTCGCTGTTTGGGGATCCGGATCGTTTTGGCCGAGATGGACCCCGTCGGCACCGATGGAAATGGCCAGATCGAGATCGTCGTTGATAATCACGGGCACGCCGAAACGGTGGCAAAGTCCTAGCAGCTCCAGGGCTTGATACTCCCGTTGTGCCTTGGTGCGGGTTTTATCCCGGTATTGGATCATGGACACACCGCCCTGCAATGCCTGCTCAACCCGCCTGGTGAGGCCCGGTCCTTCGTCGGTAATGCCGTACAAACCGAACAGACGGCGCCTGGAGTAGGGCACGGTCATCTGGCCCGATGGGTCTTGCGGGTCGAAAATCGATCGGGCAGGAATTGCCCCTGGCCTGGACGATACCCCGCCGCGAGCGCCTGCCAGGTGAATTTCTGTCCATGTACTACCGATTCCCTGAGCGACCGCCCCAGTGCCAGAAAGGCGGCAATCGATGAAGCGAGGGTGCAACCCGAGCCATGATAGCTGCCTTCGAGTCGTGGCCAGGAGCTACGCACCGGAGAATGCTCTCTCAGATAGAGGCTATTGGTTACTTCGCCGCCGGGTTCATGGGTTCCCGTTATCAGTATCGCCCCACAGCCCGTGTCGACGAGGATTTCCGCGCAGTCGTCCAAGCTGCTAGCCCCTGCCAGTCGGCGCGCCTCAAGGGAGTTTGGGGTCGCTAGGGTAGCCCGGGGTAACAGCTGCCTGGCTATCCACGCGGTCAACTCCGCGTCAGCCAGTTCGGTGCCACCACCTGCCGTGAGTACCGGATCGACCACTACCGGGATATTAGGGTGATCATCCAATAACCTGGTTAAGACTTTTGCCGTGGCCAGGTCTCCTAGCAGGCCGGTCTTGATGACTTTCACGGGAATATCCGCGAGCAGTGTCCGGATCTGTTCGTCAATCAGGCCGGCCTCCACAGGAATCAGCTGCCGTACATTGCAGCTGTCTTGCACCGTCAGGCAGGTAATGACATTGGTTGCCCGGCAGCCGATTGCCGCGGCAGTTTCGATATCGGCCTGAATGCCGGCCCCGCCTGTCGGGTCGTGACCAGAGATCGAGAGTATGATTGGGTAAGCGGTTTTTTTCATTGTTTTATCTTATCGCCGGGACTTGATCGACACCATCCCGGTTCAGGCATCTACCATCCCGGCCACGCGAATGGAAAATCGACTACAATCTAGGTGAAATCGGTTTCGCTGAGACCTCTTTGGCAAGGGGGGATTATGAGTCCAAGTGTTATCAGGATGAGGGAGTTGGCAACGGATTATTGTAACTTGATCGAAAGAGCGGACATCACGAATAGTAAGTGGTTGGAAGACATGGCAAATCTTTTGCCTCAATTACATGCTGCGGTTTCGGCTTTGGGGAGAGCCGAGGTCCTCGATCATTCGATGAGTCCGGATCTTGATGCCCGGTTCGAGCTGTTTGCCGAACTGCGGGAGGTATTGGGCAGCAAGGATAGTTACTGGATGCAATACGATATGGCCCATGACGGTCAGAATATGAGCGGTAGTTTGGCCGACGATCTGACTGATATTTACTGTGAACTGAAACATGGCCTGAAGCTGATGGATCTGGAGCCCGCGAGGGCGCTCGATGATTGGCGCAATGGTTTTCACGTGCACTGGGGCCAGCATCTGGTGGACGCTGAACGGCATCTATACGAATTGCGGAGCCGCAACCAGCTCTGAAGATCACGGAGGGCCGTTTTTCCATGACCGGTTCGTGGAAGGGGCGGCTCTGAATCTGGTATAATGCGAGTTATTAATTCAATTATTTTGGAGTCTTAACAATGAGTGTATCCACGGCTAGTGTCCTAGCGGACAGCGATCTCAGCCTTACCGGTTCGGCCCAGGGCAAGATAGCCGAGCTTGTCAAACAAATTGAGGAAGAGATTCAGGGGGTCCGGGTGTATGCAACACCGGGCGGTTGCAGCGGAATCAGTTTCGGTATGACGTTCACCGATCAGCTTAATAGCAATGATTCCGTACTCGAGTGCGATGGCTTTAATGTTATTGTCGACGATTTCACATTGGATCAATTGCGTGGCGTGGAAATTGATTTCGTCGACCGGGAGGACGGTGCCGCAAGTTTTGTCTTCAACAATTTGCCACAGATGGGCGGCGGAGGCTGTGGGAGCTGCGGATCCTCTCAGGGAGGGGGGTGCTCCTGATCCCTATCCAAATTCAGTAAAGCTGTTGCAGCATAAGCCCGAGGGGTGAGACCCTTCGGGTTTTTCGTTTAGTGGTGCGATGCCGATGACGGGTCGGATGGTTAAAAGGGTTTGACGATCGTCAGCACAACGATCGGTAGCAGAATGAAGACCGGAAGCTCGTTGAACCAGCGGTACCATACATGACTGTGGCGATTTCGATGGTTGGCAAACTCTTTGATTAGTTTTCCGCAGTAAAAATGGTAAGCCATCAGCACCAGGACCAGGACCAACTTAGTGTGCAGCCATCCCATGGATGCAAAGGCTGTCCACGCGTAGTCGTAAAGCATCCACAGGCCGAGTCCCAGGGTCATCCACATGATGGGGGTGATAAAACGGTAGAGTTTTCTTTCCATTACCTGTAATTGTTCGTTGGTAGCCTGGTCGGTCGTCATGGCGTGATACACAAACAACCGCGGAAGATAGAAGATTCCCGCGAACCAGCTGGTCATGAAAAAGATATGGAAGGCTTTTACCCATAACATCGGTCTACTCCTGGTCGTAGAGATTGCCCAACCGGCGGTTTATCCAGGTGGTCCTGCTACTGGTTGTCGTGGGGCTCGCCGTGGAGCAGCCGCAGTATATCATCGGACGGATGTTTTGGTTGTAAGCGCTGAATGCGCGTCCGGGAGGTGTGCGGTGCTACACGGTTAAAATGCCGACTGTTGGGGCTTCGCGCTTTATGATTGGGTCTCATGATGGGTAAGACGGTATGCTTCGGTTATTGGAAAAATTTATAGGGAGCTGTTAATGGGTAAGAAAAAGGTAGGTATCGTTGGTGGTACCGGGTATACCGGCGCCGAGTTACTGAGGCTGATAGTGGGACATCCCCGGATCGAACTGTCCCTTATAACCTCTAGAGCAGAGGCGGGCCGACAGGTATCCGATTTGTTTCCCAATCTGCGCGGGCGAGTGGATTTGTGCTTTACAGAGCCCGATGAGGCAGCGCTCAGGGAATGTGAACTGGTGTTCTTCGCGACCCCTAATGGGACCGCCATGAGGAAGGCACGGGGTCTGCTCGCAGCAGGGGTCAGGATTATCGATCTCGCGGCAGATTTCCGCTTGCGAGATGTCGAGGTTTGGGAGCAATGGTATCAGATGAAGCACGTCTGTCCTGATTTGCTCCCTGAGGCGGTCTATGGCCTTCCGGAGATCAACCGTCAGGCGATCCGGGGTGCCAGGCTTGTTGCCAATCCGGGGTGCTACCCTACGGCGGTTACCCTCGGCCTGCTGCCGTTGCTGGAAAGTGGAGCTGTTGCCCCCCAGGAGTTGATCGCTGACTGCAAGTCGGGAGTTAGCGGTGCCGGACGTGGTGCCAGTGTCAGCATGCTGATGGGGGAAATCGGAGAGAGCTTCAAGGCCTATGGTGTTCCCGGGCATCGTCATTTACCGGAGATTACTCAGAATCTTGAGGCGATTGCCGGGGAGGCCATCTCGTTGACGTTCGTGCCCCACTTGCTCCCCATGATCCGGGGCATCCATGCCACGCTTTATGCAAAAATTACAAAAAGCATGGATTATCAAGCCATATTTGAGGAGCGGTATGCAGCTGAACCATTTGTCGATGTGCTAGCATCGGGAAGTCATCCCGAGACCAGGAGCGTGCGCGGTAGCAATGAATGCAGAATTGCCATTCATCAACCGCAGCAGGCCGATACCCTGGTGATATTGTCGGTTATCGATAACTTGGTTAAGGGGGCTGCGGGACAAGCAATCCAGAACATGAACCTGATGATGGGTTTTGATGAGACCTGCGGTCTGGATTCTCCAGCGCTGTTGCCGTGAAATTTCGTTAGAGTCGTTGGCATGAACTACCAGACCCCAAAGATCGTAATACCCAGCCGCCGCCGGACCAGCTACCAGCTGCTGGCTCTGGTGATAACCCTGATAGCCTTTGCCGCGGGTGGTTATCTATATAGTTGGAACAGCGTGCAGTCAGCGGAGCAGGAACTGATGTCCGTGGTCAATGCTCAGGAGAACCGTATCCAGGAGTTGCAACGGAAGTTGACGGATGCCAGTGGGCAGATGGCGGTTTTGGAGCGCGCGGGTCAGATCGACCGGGAGGCGATGGATAATATCAAGCAGCAATTGGCGACCTTTCAGGAAGAACGCACCAGACAGGAAGAGGAACTGACGTTTCTCCGTAGTTTGGTGGCGAGCAAGGATGACCGGGAAGGAATACAGGTTCGTAGATTCGCGCTGGCTAAGGGGGATCGTGAAGGTGAATTCAACTATCGATTCACTGTTTCGCAAACGGTATCAAATGGGGAGGAGGCGAGTGGCTGGATTTTTATTGGCATCGACGGCTTGAGGAAGGGAGAGCCTGCCTGGCTGCCGCTGCGAGAGATAACCGACGAGAAAACGGAAAGATTGAAGATGCGGTTCAAGCATTTTCAGGATATGCAAGGGTCAATCAAGGTCCCTGGCGATTTTGAACCATTGAAGTTCATTATCGAAATCAAGCCCAACAATAAGAAAATATCGGAAGTCAGGCAACGGTTTGATTGGAAGACGTAAGGTTAGACAAGGGGTATTCACGTGCAGAAAAAGCGTTTCAAGTTTCCCAAGATCACTACTGTGATCGGATCTGGTACGTCGATTGAAGGTAATCTGATTTTTACTGGCAGTATTCATGTAGACGGTACCGTGCATGGGAACGTGATCGCTGAAAAAGATGATGAGTCCACTCTCATCCTCAGTGACAGAGGTGTTGTTGAGGGGGATGTGGAGGTACCCAATGCATTCCTAAATGGGCGGGTAGTGGGGGATGTCCGCACGACACAACGTGTGGAACTGGATTCGAATGCCAGGGTTACCGGCACGCTATTTTATCGGTTATTGGAGATGGCGATGGGGGCCGAGGTAAATGGGCAGCTGGTGTGTACCGAACCGCTTGATAAACGGCAGACGCTACTCGACCTGGATTCTGATGCGGCAAGGTCCGAAACTGAGTCCGAGGATGCCGTTTCTCCTTTTCAGGCACGACTCGAGTCAGCTAACGCATCCTCATCCAGTGACGACAATAGTTGACTATTCTAGTCAGAAAAGCATAATAATATACCCTATAGAACAGCCCCCCATGGAGGGGTGTATCGGTTAACGTGGTGATCTCCTATGAATGTTGCAGAAACTGAATTTGAAGTTCCGCTGGTATTTACGTCGGCGGCGGCCGCCAAGGTTTCGTCCCTTATCGAGGAGGAAGGAAATCCAGGACTAATGCTGAGAATCTACATCCAAGGCGGAGGTTGTTCTGGATTCCAGTATGGATTCACCTTCGATGAGGAGGTTAAGGAGGGCGATTCCACCGTCGTAACCGATGGGGTAACGCTGCTGATCGACCCCATGAGCCTGCAGTATTTGTCGGGAGCCGAGGTTGATTACACCGAGGGGCTGCAAGGCTCTCAGTTCGTGATTCGCAACCCCAACGCCAGTACCACCTGTGGCTGTGGTTCGTCGTTTGCCGTGTAATGACCTAGCGCGAGTAACCACAGTTTGTTAGTCGTGTTCATGGTCCCGGCTCGCCTGGGGGGCGACGGTGTGTTGATTTGATGAATCTCGCTCGTGTCGAGGATAGTCCCGCCGTATGAGTCCAGCCGGTAGTGCCTTCCCAGGGTAGATCCCACCAAGCACCACGGGGTGAGATGCCCCGGTAACCGAGGGGAGATTGCCACTCAGTCCATGCAGGGTTCGCCTGGCGAGCCAGGCAAACGCGATGGCTTCCACCTGATCGGGGTCGATGCCGTAACGGCTGCTTGATTCTACGTTGATATTGGGAAGGCGGGTTTCCAGGTGCCGCATGAGTGCTGCATTGTGCACCCCGCCGCCGCATACAATTAGCTTTTTACTGGTAGGCGCGTGTAGCTCGATCGATTGGGCGATGCTGTGGGCCGTAAGGGCGGTTAGCGTGGCTTGTATGTCCTGGGGAGAGAGGTTCGAAGGGCCGAGTTTTTCTCCTATCCAGCGCCTGTTGAAGTACTCGGGTCCGGTAGTTTTCGGGACCGAAGCCCTAAAGTAGGGATCAGCAAGCATGGTCTCCAGAATCGAATGGTCGACCCGCCCAGAGGCCGCCCAGGCGCCGTCGCTGTCGAATTCTCTCCCAAGATGTTCTCTTGTCCATGCATTTAGCAACGTATTGCCTGGACCGGTATCGAATCCGCTCACTGCCATGTCCTCGTCCGAGGGAAGGATTGTGACGTTCGCAATGCCGCCGATATTGACTACTACACGTGGTTCACCGGGTTTTGAAAACACTGCGGTATGGTAGGCGGGAACCATCGGTGCGCCTTGGCCCCCCGCCGCCATATCTCGGCGTCGAAAATCCGCGACCACCGGGATACCGGTCTGTTGGGCAATGCGATTAGGATCACCAATCTGTAAAGTGAAAGGCCGTGGTTGGTCTGGCAAGTGACGGATTGTTTGGCCATGAGAGCCAATGGCATTGATATCTTGCGGTGCAATGCCGGCCTTCCGCAACAGGGCATCGGTGGCCAGAGCAAAGGCATCGGCCACTTCAGCATCCAGTACTCCAAGCTCTTCGATGGTGCCTTGGCCGGGGACACTGAGAAATCTCAGTCTTTCCACCATTTCTGGAGGCCAAGGTGAGTAGTGATACGCTGCCAGGGAATGGCTGCCCGTTGCGGAAAAATTGACCAGTGCAGCATCTATTCCGTCGATGCTAGTTCCCGATATCAGGCCAATATAGAATTCCACTGAACGCAATTGGCCGTATTCGGCCTATTCAGCAGAAGCCAACTGGGTTTTAGACAACAAATCCAACTGTGACAGCAGGGGCGCGCTTCTAGTTTCGAAATCCTTGCGGTATCGGGATTCGATGGGTAATGCCGCCGGTAGCTTGACCGTCAATGGGTTACGGTGGACGCCAGCGACTCTAAACTCGTAGTGAAGATGAGGGCCGGTAGCAAGACCCGATTTTCCAACATAACCGATAGTCTGACCCTGGCGTACCCGGCTGCCGGTTGTCACCGAACGCTGAAACTTGGAAAGGTGTCCGTAGAGGGTAGTGTACTTATTGGCGTGACTAATAATTACCGCGTTTCCATAGCCGCCTTTTCTGCCGCGAAAGATCACCTTGCCATCACCCGCCGCCTTGATAGGGGTACCGATCGCCGCAGCGTAGTCAACGCCTTTGTGCGGGCGTTTCTTGCCGAGAACGGGGTGCCATCGCGCCTTGGTAAACTTGGATGAGATACGACGAAAGTCTACAGGTGCTCGCAAAAAGGCCTTGCGCATGCTGTGCCCATCCGGCGAATAGTAGTCGCTATGTCCCTCGCTGTCCTTGTATCGAACTGCCCGGAATACCTTTCCGCTGTTTACGAACTCTGCCGCCAGTATGGGTCCGGAGTCGTAGACCTTGCCGTCTAGATAGCGCTCCTCATAGATCAAGCTAAAGTGGTCTCCCGCCCGTATCTCAAGTGCGAAGTCAATGTCCCAGCCAAAGATTTCGGCGAGTTCCATTATCAGTTCGTCGGATAGTCCTGCTCGCTGTGCTCCTTCATAAAGCGAATTGGTGATAGTGCCGGAAGCTTGAGCGATACGTTTATCCAGCCGCCGCTCATGCGTCTTGGTATTGAATTCATCCTCGTTTGCCTGTACCTGGATACTGCGGATCGCGTTTCGCTGCAAGATCAGTTCCTGGAAATCGCCTTGTCCGTTAACTCTAACTTTGACAATTTCTCCGGGTTTGATACGTATCAGTCGCTTGGCATCATCGCTGCTGGATAAGATTCGATGTAGCAGATTGGCGGAAAGACCCATCCTCGAGAACACCCGAGACATCGAGTCCCCGGGCTTTACTGATTCTTCGATCCATCCCTCGGCTGTATCGGAGATTTGATCGCCGGTAGCCGCTGCCGATGATTCAGCCAGTGCAGAAGCCTTGTTTGGAGGGGACTGGTGCTCGGTGGTGTCCGAAGCGATAGCGCCGGGGGCAGGCGGCTTTTGTGTGACCTCACCTTGCTGTTCGCTACGATCAGCAGGAGATGCCTGCTTGGAGCCCGTTGCCTCGGTGTAAGGCAAGGGGCGGGTGGTTGATAACGCGGACGGAGGCGTCGCCGAATCAGTGACGGGTGATTTCCGCACCTCAAGGGGGGGAAGAGGCAATGAAACTTCCAGCGCGTTGGATGAGAGGGCCGCAGCCGCGGGTGTCTCGGTGGCCTCGGGTAAACGCCAATCAAGGGAAGCATACAGGCTCACCGCGGATCCGGTGATAATCAGTGCCGCGAGCCCCATCCGCCAGGGTGAGTGTCTTTTTTGCCCGAGTTTCTGGCTAGAACTGTATTTGTAGTCGTTTATCATGTGTTATGGCTAATGCCTCAGAAACTTGGGCAATTATGGACTAAAAGACTTAAGAATCCTACCATTGTGAGGACCCGTTGTCCCGTGCCGGTTGCAAAATAGTGCCTATAATCCATGGGCTTGTAACTGCTGGTCGGCCAAGATGGTTACTTTTTGAGTCTTCATCCTGTAAATTGTGCGCCCTGCACAGTCTATACCAGAGGTTAGCCATGGCGTCACCGGCAGAGGCAATGGAGATTATCCGGCGGGGTGCTGACGAGATACTGATCGAAGAGGCGTTGGCAAAAAAGCTTGAGCGTGGAACGCCGTTACGGATCAAGGCCGGATTCGATCCAACAGCGCCGGACCTTCATCTAGGACATACCGTACTGATCAATAAGCTTCGCCAGTTCCAGGACCTGGGGCATGAAGTACAGTTTCTAATTGGGGATTTTACCGCCATGATAGGCGATCCAACCGGCAAGAGCTCCACGCGGCCTCCCCTGACGCATGATGAGGTGCTAGAGAACTCCAAAACCTATGAGCACCAGGTCTTTAAGATATTGGATGCCGAGCGGACAACTGTTTTGTTCAATTCTTCCTGGATGGGGGAAATGAACGCCGCTGGCATGATCCAACTGGCGGCTAAGCACACGGTTGCCCGGATGCTAGAACGGGATGATTTCAGTAAGCGCTATCGTAGCGGTCAATCCATATCCATCCACGAGTTCCTTTATCCTTTGGTGCAAGGATACGATTCGGTAGCGATGAAGACGGATGTAGAGGTAGGGGGAACAGACCAGAAGTTCAACCTCTTGGTAGGGCGGCAACTTCAAGAGACCTTTGGTCAGGAACCTCAGGTTGCCTTGACTATGCCAATACTCGAAGGCTTGGACGGCGTGCAGAAGATGTCCAAGTCTCTTGGGAACTATGTCGGGATAACGGATGCGCCGGGCGAGATGTTTGGAAAGATCATGTCGATTTCAGATGATCTCATGTGGCGCTATTACGAGTTGCTTAGCTTCAGATCCCTGGCGGAGATCGAGCGTTTGAAGGTTCAGGTCTCGGAGGGATTTAATCCGCGAGACGCAAAGGCCATGCTAGCGGGGGAGTTAGTCGAGCGATTTCACGACCGCCAGGCAGCACTTAAGGCTCACGAGGAGTTTACCGCGCGCTTTCGCAGGGGTGCTATTCCCGACGATATTCCCATGCATACCCTTCGAGCGTCCGAAGGTGGGGTGCTTATTGCCAATCTTCTGAAACAGGTCGAGCTCGTTTCCAGCACGACCGAAGCAATGCGCATGATTAAGCAAGGAGCGGTCAAGATCGATGGCCAGAAGATCGAGGATAGAAGTCTCGTTTGCCGGGTAGGGACCCAACACGTCTACCAAGTTGGTAAGCGTCGGTTTGCCCGGGTTGAAATTGTAGATTAGATCCTAGCCCGGCCGTGTACCACCAGTCGTGCTCTCCGATAGAAACGAGCGTCCTGGCAAAGCGTCTGCCGCGCCGCTGCTAACACAGTCTCGGGGCATAGCAGTCGTATCGATTTGGTCATCACGCCAGATTGTGCGTAATGCGTTGTCAGAGCGGTACGGTAACTGGCAAGAATCTACGGCCGGGGTTTTGGCTAAGTCGGTTATATTTGTTGGCTGGCCAAATTTCGCAAGGAGTTTTTAATTGTTCGAGCAAGCCTTTTAGCTTGATATGTCGAACATCCGGTGTGTACCGGCAGGTTGATGACTTGCTCGGGTAGTTGCCGGGCGTTACCAACCCCGATGTGAACGGCATCGGAATAAGCCGCCATGTCGGGTATGTGATAGTCGATCAGATTGCCCAACTGAATCCCCCGGTCCAGACAATAGTCCCTCAGATAGGTAGCGGCGGGTGTACGGATAACGAAATGGGAGTACGTGGCTCCGGTATCTCGTGGCGGCAACCTTAACTCGGGTATTCCCGCCAGTTCCCCAAAATAGATTTGCGCAAGTTTGCGTCGGTGAGCAACGATATCCGGATAACGATAGCACTGTATCGTTCCAACCCTGGCCTCCAGCGGTGTCATTGCCTGCAGGTAGTCTTCGGGCATGTCGATTATTCCGGGATCATAGTACTTAACGAATTTGTCTAGCAGGCCGCTCCGCTCCATTCGGTTTATCAAGCCATAGATCGTGGGGGTGAATGCGGGGTAGACAGATATGAGATAAAGCAGTCGCTTGATTGACTTGAGAATCGTTGCTGGGGAGAGGATTTGTTCTCGCTGGGCTCTCAAGGCTGATGCAAAATCGCTATCGTCGGTTGTTACTATTCCCCCGAAAATCGATGTCATGATTTTGCTGATGTTTAGACCGTATACCGCGCATAAGCCCGCTTTGTGTACCGGGCGGCCATTCCATTCACAAAAGAAACTGTGAGCGCAGTCCTGGATAATCGGAATCTCAGGATGAGTGGAGCGGATAACGTCTAACGCATCTAAGTCTGCAGGTTGGCCGAAAACTGAAGTCGCTATAATTGCCCCGGTCCCTTTCGTTATTGCCTGGTCTACCAGGCCTAAGTCCATGTTCATGCCCTGGGGATATGTGTCGAGGAATACCGGCCGATTGCCACTCGTGACGATTGCATGAGGCACCACCACACAGGTGTAGGCGGGACAGATAATCTCCCGACCGTGCAATCCCAATGTCTGAAGGATGGCCAACAGTCCGGTACGACCATAGGGGAAGGCTACGCTCTGGTGTTGGCCTGCCAGTTTGGCGAAAGCTTTCTCGAAGCGCTGAACATCTTGATGATGCTGATTCCAGGAAAGTGCGGCTCGCAGTTCGGCGAACCCAAGGGTGGGTCGCAGGCGGGAGATCACGTATTTTTCTCCAGGTGATCGTCATCTCCTACCTGCCAGTAGCCCTGACTGGCCATGTGAATTGCTGAAAAATGGCGGGCCTCGGTTATCGGTTGGCAACCTGGAACTCCCTCAAAACTGTCGGTAACCGAGAATTCCGGTAACAACCGGTAGTGTCTGCTAACAAAACCAACCGGGGAGGGGCGCCTATGGATTAGGTAGCGTGCAAGCAGTCGCTTCACCCGATTGCCCGCAGCGAGGAATCGAAAGAGAGTGAGGCTGGCGAGCCGAAGCGCAAGAAATCCCAACGGCCCCGATTGTGGCCGACGAACCGGTAACAGCGGAAATCGGAGGGTTATCTCATCTCCCTTTGGGCAAGTGTCGGGAAATGGAGCGGCGGTGGAAAGCTGGCTGGCGCAAAGGGTGCCATCGGGGCAACTTACCAAGGCTCCCGGGTCGTCGAGCCGACGGATTCCGTTTTGAAACGCCACACAGGCTCCTCCACGCTTGAGGTTTACGATACTGTAATGGTATTTACCGCAATCGATCAGCCAGCCTGCATCCGGATACCAGTGACGCCCGATAGCTGATTGAAAGGGAAGTTTGCTTAGCGATGGTGAGATCATACGCTTTTGATCAGACCAGGCGGCAAGTGCGTAGTCGTTGAAAAACGGAACCAGGTTGCCGGCGTCCATGCAGTCGAGACCCACACAACTGTTCTGGGATATGCTATTGCGGGCAAATTGGCAGAGCGATGCTGCGGTCATATCGGTGTCCGCCAGTAAACTCAAACCGCCGGGTAGCAGGAAGCGTGTGTTTCGCCAGCCATAGCTGCCACCAAAGGATCCGTCGGGATGGGCGGCGAGGGCAAGAAATGCGAGAGAACGTGACAAAGGTTCAGCAAGCCCGAGGTCTGGACGCAGCAGATGCAACTGCGCCAGTTGGGTGGTGCACCAGGATTGGTATCCTGGATCGGCGCCTCCGTATTCACTGAACCATCCTTCCGAAGACTGCGCCTGCAGTATACGGCTCAGCCAGAGTTGCCCTCTGGATTCCGCGCTGTTGTCGCCGGTGGCGGCATGCCAGCGATACATGGCCAGAGCGGCGCTTGCAAGATGGTTTGATATCAAGCCGTGATGCTCATCCTGCACCATTAGAAATCCAATTAAGGGCCGGGTGGTCTCGAGCCAATTATCCTGATCGGCCACAGGGAGGCGCTGACCTAACAGGTCGCGGGCAGCCAGAAGGTCTGCGGCTACCAGGGCCGTTACACAGAAAGATGCTTCGTGCGGCAAGGCTTCGTCCAAACTGCCGGCACTGGAAGTGATTTTTCCCAGCCCCTGCACGATAAGCTTCATGCGCCTTAGCAGGCTTGCTTCGGAAATCGTTTTTGGCAATCCCTTCATGTCGAGCAACAAGGCCAGTCCATGCACCGCGCCTTGAAATGTGCCATTTGGAAAGTCAATGAGTTTCCAACCCCAGTGCAGGCGGTCACCCACTCCCGCGAGCTCGCTGGTAGGGTCAGCATTGAAGCTGGATAGCAGCCGTGGCAGCGCTCGGTGGAGAGCCTGCAAATACACATTGTCTTCAGAGCAGGTCATACGTGGTCATCGCTTGCGGTTAATATTGGCACGGGCTTTCTAGGGTGGCACTTGCCTCATGTTTGCCAAACCTCTCAAGGATTCCCTGTAAGAGATAGCGGTACTCGGTATCCCAGCCATAGTCGGGGTGAAACACTCGCTGATGCCAGATGACCGAAGCCTCTCCACCAACGAAAGCAACCTCGTCAAGAAGCCGGTTTATTGTTGATCTTCTGGCTGCCTGGCTCAACATGCCGTAATCAAAGAGATGTGAGTCCATCAGGACCATAGGAAGGGCCCGCAGGCTATCGCTGAATCGCTGTCGAGATGGGAGCCAGGCCGGGGCAAGAAGAGCGGCCCCGTTGCGGAATCCTGGTCGATCGTTGAATCCAAGCGTGCTGTCAACACGCAGTCCCGCCTGTTCCTGAGCCTCCCAAGTACGCAAAAAGCCGAAGCGTAACCAGTGTTGGCGACAGTGGACAGCGGTTATACCTGTAGCAGACTCTAGGCGAATCCGCTCTTGTTTCATTCGGTCGCCATCACACCAGCTGAAATAGCCTTGGTGCAAGCCTACGTTGTGGCCTTTCGCTTGAAGACTTTTTATTTGTTCAACCAGGCGTGGGTTTTCTACCTTGTACGATGGATCCAGGATCAGCTCCGGCAGCGGGCGTTGCAATCCCCCTGGGCCACCGTAGAAATGCCAGGTGCTTGTGAGTCCAAATTCAGCCTCTAAGCCGATGATCTCGGGAAATCGCCAGTAGTCTCCGCCTCTGATTCCGAAATCCACAAGCCGACTGATAAGCGGTCCTGACCTTTTAAACTGGCCCCTGGACGCCGATTTGACCAAATTAAAACCCGTAAAGCCCACCTGTTTGATACGCAGGGCGAGGGTCTTGCTGACATAATCCACATCATGGGTCAGGTGTATCCGGCCTCTGGGCCGGGGGCCAAACAGCTGTTCCTCGGCAAGCCCTTCGCGATGGGCGACCCAGCGACGCAGAAAAAGCAGTATTCGGTTTACCCAGGCGTAGGACCAATAAGGTGACAATTCCTTAGGCAGCCTGAATGCGTAACTGTGCACAGAACCCTTTTCTTGTTCAATCGATAACTCGGCTTGACACGTAAGCATATCGAACGCTGCCCGGTGCCAGTCAACCCGTGACCAGGAGGGGCCTTCCCCATCGCATAAGCAGTGTCTGGGAACCAGCAGGCTGGGAGGCGTATCGACCCCTAGATCGGCCGCCCATTCGGGGAGTGCTATATGCTGGCAACCGATTACAGCGGGACTCGAGCTGTTTGGGATCGGGGTTTTTCTCAACAACTCATTGTGTCTGGTATCGAAGTAGCTGCCTGCAAAGCGCATTACCAAATCAAGGTATGTCATTACTGGCTCCTACGGATTTGGCCAGCCCGCGGGCGCGCATAATGTCGAATCCATCAGCGTAAATGGTATAGCTGGCAAGCAATGCGTTGGGTAGTAGAGCAACAACTCGTAGCCCCAACGCGGAAGAAATCGCCGACTCCAGATCGTACCCATAGTGACGCAACACCAAAGTGACCGCGGCCTCGAAGGTGCCAAGACCTCCAGGGGTCACTGTGATTGTAAGTCCCAGTGTACCGACCAGGAATACAATCAGTGCTTGACGGACCGCTAGATCTGCTCCCCCGTCCCACTGCAGGAAGATCCAGTAAAGTAGCCATGAGCCAGTCCATACTATGAGCGTTAGAAATATCTGCCAGACGCCGGCACCGTGCATCATACTTTGCCGAAAGGCAGTGAACGTCGAGAGCATGAAATTCCGAACTCTCCCCTCCGGAACTACCTGAAGAAATCGGGTACATTGCGCAGGGTAGCGCAATACCAGTAACAGCATGCCAAAGAACAGCAGTAGGCCGGCCACAGCGAAATATTTGCTGAAATTTAGCAATCCAGTCTCGGAACCGGGTAGCAGAAAGAGGGCTCCCATCCCCATGATCATTACCGCGGCGATATCGTAGATTCGTTCAACCATCACGATAGAGAGTCCTTCCGCCAACGAAATACTCCGTAGTTGATTGAAGTAGATGGGCTTGAACAGCTCTGTTAAACGCCCCGGGATTATGAAGGCACCCGTGATTGCCAAGGCGTTTCCCTTCGCGGCGATCCAAGGTCCAAGCCTACGACCGGAGAAGATATCGATGCGCTCTCCGTGTAGCAGAATCAGCACCAGCATCAAAGGCAAGCAGGTCAGAATGGCTAGCCATACGGCAGGATAAAAGTACCATAGACCAATGACAACCAGGGCAAGCGAAGACACGCCGATAATCCTCGCTATTTTAACCTGCGGTGCACGGCCCATCGGCTTGCTCAATCTAGTGCACGAGTTGGTGCGAGGCCAAGAGGCTTTTGGAATATGAAACGCACAACGAGATTGAAATCAATGGAGTGCACCTGTAGAGGCCAGAAACTGAGCCGTTTCTGTGACATGTGTGTCGACAAGCAATCAAGAATTTCATCTGCCAATGTGGGGTGCTCCCAACAGATTATCTTATCGGGGTTAATGCGAGTGTTCCGTTTCAGCCAGCGGCGGCTAGTCAGAAATCGTCCAAGGCCCCACGCTAGTCCCCCTTCTGCTGGAATGGCCCCCGCTATCTGTCCCCCGGGGCGCAGCACCCGCAAAATTTCCTTGAAATGCGTGGGAAAGGGATAAAGATGCTCAAGGGAATAAAATGAAATGATCAGATCAAATTCTCCGTCTTCAGCGGGAAGTCTGCCACTTGCATCTCGATCGGTAAGACGGCGCGTGGATGCGACGCCAAGGTTTTCTAGCTTTTCGGCGGCGGTATCCAGGAACTGCTTGTCTATGTCAACAAGGACGTAGTTGTTTGGCTGCCCTTTCCAGTACGTGGTGTGATATAGCCCCCCAGGGCCAACTTCGAGTACATTGAGGCCAGTCAAGTCGATGCTTTCTAGTATTTTATAGCCAGACTCGTTGATTATCGCGCCCACGCCCTGCTTCTGAGTCCGTTCATAGAATTCGTGGTAAGTGTGGGTCCACTCCTTCCAGCAAGCATCGCTTTCGTCAGGAGTTAGGCCAAATTGGTTGCGGTCACCGAACAGTGGTCTTGTCATGAAACCGGGGAGTTTTTGTGCGTAGGCTTGGTACCTCACGGGTTGAGCTCCTCCGTCTTGCGAGATTTATACGCCGGCCTCTTTCCTGCGGTGTCCGTCCTGTGAACATTTCCCTGATATGAACCACTAGCGCTAAGTTGATAGGCTGCTGTTGGAGCAATATGGCGGATATCGAAACCGTCTTTCGGAAGGAGCCGCTCGGCATGTTCTAAACGGAGGGCATCAATGGTTTCCCGCCCCGCATAGTCTGGCGAGCCGGAGACGTCGACGTTGAATATAGAAGGGCCCGGGTTCCGGAGCTTTTCAGCGTGTAATCGGCCTCCTAGCCAGACGGGTAGTTCATTACTGGCCAAGTCCACCCATAGCATCTTCATCCCATCTGCCTCAACCAGCTCTCCAAACTTAACAATTGCCACATACGGTGGCTTTGTATCTCGTCAAGCGGCCGTACTTTGCGCCACGGTGAGTTCAGGTATCGCGTGCAAGTTTGACTTAACCAGTCGTCTTTGAATAGCTTTCTCAGCCCGCTGTCAGGACCCGTCAAACGCTGTTCAAACCAGTTTCTTAGGTGGCCTCGTAACCAGTGACGAAGTGGTGTGGGAAAACCTCTCTTAGGTTGCTGGTAGAGGGCATCCGGCAGCCACCCTCGACCGCCGGCCTTGATTATCGCCTTGAGCTCACCACGGTGCAGTTTGACGCTTTGGGGTAGCGCCAAACTAAGATCCAGCATGGCATTATCAAGCAGTGGCGTTCTCGACTCCAAGGAGTGGGCCATGGATAACTTATCCTCTACGACCAATAATCCATTCAGGTAGGCTTGTAGGTAGTGGCTGTAAAGCACCTGAGACTGGTTTTCGCAACTACCGTTGAGCGCCAACAATTCATCTTCTCCACGCAGTTCCCGGATTGCTTCGGCCCAATGCGACCGTAATCCCATTTGCAATGAGGAAGGGCTGTTGAGTACCGGTAGGTATTGCCGATAAACGCTGGCCCTGAGGGTGGACAGTAAGAAATAGACGAGGTGAGACCATTCAGGAAAATTCATTTTAAGCAAATGTGAATAGGCTTGCGTGGGGGCTTTGGTAAGCAACGCTGAGATTTCTACAAGTTTAAATACGGGATAACCACTGAACAGTTCGTCCCCCCCATGCCCGGTGAGTATCACTTTATGAGTTTCAGCGACCTTTTCGGCGACGCAGTATTGTGGAAACGCGCCCATCCCCATGCGGGGCTCGTCCAGTGCGGCCAGTAGTGAGTCCATCACCCGTGGCATGTCTGTCGGTTCGATGGACACCTTGATGTGTCGAGAGCCATTGTGTGCTGCCATGGCGGCGGCCGTGGTAGTTTCATCATACCAGCCCCCTTCCGAAAAACAGCCAGTGAAACAGACCGGGGGGCTACCATATGCCGACGCGCGCGTGGCCACAGTTGCGCTGTCGAATCCCGCGCTAAGATAGCTGGCAACGGGAACATCGCTCATCAGATGACGGTGTACCGCGGCATCCAGTGTTTCCCGATATCTGTCCACGGCGGTTTCAAAATCGCAGGCAACAGATGAATCGCCAAATTTCAATGACCAAAAGGGGCGTAACTCGGATACGCCCTCTGGTGTGCAGCTCAATATATGTCCCGGACGCAGTAGCCTGACTCCCTCGCGCAAACTGCGGTCTCCAAAGCAATTCTGGTAGAGTAGGTACTGATTGAGGCCCACTGGATCCAGATCGGGTGTGAACTCTAGTCCGGCCAGCAAGCCCTTTATCTCACTGGCGAACACCAGTTCCTGAGTGCCTAGACGATAGTACAAGGGCTTGATGCCCAGGCGGTCTCTGGCCAATACGAGAAGATTTTTGGTGTCGTCGAAAAGCCCGATAGCGAACATACCATTGAATCTCGCAAAGCATTCGATACCCCATTGCCTCCAGGCATGTAACACGATCTCGCTATCACTGGTGGAGTTGAAAATTGCCCCCAGAGTTTCAAGTTCTTTCCGCAGGTCAGGATAATTGTAGATTTCCCCATTTACTACGATTACGGTAGCACCATCGGGGGAGATCATCGGCTGTCGACCAGTTTCACTTAGATCGTTGATCGCCAGACGGCGATGGCCTAGCGCCAGGCATGGATTACCACTCCAAACCCCCTCGCCGTCCGGACCGCGATGAGCCATCAAAGGCAGCATCGCGCGAACACGGCGGACTGCGTGTTTGCCAATCACCCCAGCGATACCGCACATCAGTCCCTTGGACTCCTCGTGTTCTCTTTCTCGAGCTGCTTGATTCGCGCGTTCATGCGCATCATCAGCGTATATATTTCGTCGAAATACCGTTTACTTTGAAAAGATAGAAAATAGAAACCGATAAATATCATGAGAAATGCAAAGGCGAAAGAAACCAGTAGCAGTGTCAGATGACCGCTAAGAAGAGTCTGGCGCAACGCCTGCAACAGGGAAAGTTCCGCTATCCCAAGGTTGCCCAGGAATACCGCGAGAAGCATGCCGCCACCCACGAGGATTATGAGTAACAAAATAACTATAGGGACCAGCAGCAGAATTCCGGGGTTGCTGATGTAATTGAAGATTAGGTGGGAGACCACTGTTTTTCTCATTTTAAACAGTGCAAACTCAGAGATCGCCAAGCGGCTAGGTTCCTTGCCTCGTTTCCGATCTCTCCACTTGAGTATTGCGGGTACTTCAATCACCCGATAACCCATCAATAGGGCCTTTTGGATAATCTCCAGATGGAGCTCTTTACCATCACTTACCAGTTCGAGAGCATCGGACACTTCACGGGTAAAACCCCGAACGATGCATGTTACCGTGTAGAATTTCCCACCGAATCCCAAACCCAAAATACGGTTTCCCCATTTGGATAATATGGCGCGTTGATGGGGGACATTGATCACCTTGCCGTCAGGATGGTGGGCCGATGCAAGCGTTATATCGGCCTCGCCACGTTGCAGCGGTTGTAGTAACGCGGGTATATGGTCAGGTGAATAGGAAAGATCCGCATCCAAGCAAATTATGTAGCGACCCCGTGCCTGCTCAAAACCCGTACGGACCCCGCGCCCTCGCCCTTTGTTGACACGATGATGGGCAACCTTGAGCCATGGACGTTCCATCGATGCCTGCTCGAGAAGTTCGCCCATGCCGTCGGTAGACCCATCGTCTACTACAAGCACTTCATAGCTTACAGACGGTTGGTGTTGCGCCATCCAGGCCGCCAACTCGTCGATGTTATCGAGGATGATTGAGGACTCATTTAGCGCAGGAACGACCAGCGTCAGTTCAGGATTCGCCATGTGATACCTCAGATTCGAAAGGTGGAACAAGCACTCTATAATATCGGTTCTCAAAAGCCACG
Source organism: Gammaproteobacteria bacterium (assembly GCA_020445415.1). Classification (GTDB taxonomy): domain Bacteria; phylum Pseudomonadota; class Gammaproteobacteria; order Chromatiales; family Chromatiaceae; genus HKST-UBA178. The sequence continues at coordinate 42,273 of JAGRGP010000027.1, forward strand.
GCCCAATCTGGCATACCGCCATATCTTTTCGACCATGTTTTATCCATAACCACGTATTGTATATGGTAATCTTGAGCAATACCGGCTAGGATTTTACCATCCTGGTTATAGAAGCTGGTTCTGGCAATGGTGCAAAACGCATTATATACCTGGATCGGTTTGTATCGCTTGTGCGCAGGGAGGAGGACGTCTATGTTTATCCCAAGACGTCCTCCGCGGCGAATACCTTGATGTAAGGCCTGCCGGTCTCCGCTGTACAACCAGCCTGTTTTGTACCATTCCTGAAGGGAGCCGAATGAGCTTCGATTGGAGTAGTCTCGCCACCCATAAGTAGTGCAGGGATCTACCATAAAAAGGGCTGTTTTCGGAGTGTTGTTGTGAGCCCACAATTGCACTGCCTGGTAGTTCTCGCCTTTTATTTTAAAGGCATCAGACAGCGTGCGGTTTGTATTTGCCCATCGCCAGGAACCAACTGATGCGGCCACGACGATCAGCACGGTAAACATTGAACTAGCATGCGCCGATAGACCATTTCCTGATCGTACGAGACGAACTTTATCCATCAGCCGGCATAATGGTGCAGCTGCGAGTAATACCAGCACTTGCCAAGCCCAGTACGATAAATGTTGATAGCCTTTTAGAAAGAGTGCGTATTGGTAGCACGCAAGTGCTATTACCCCTAAGGTGGTGATGATGGTTAGCCACCGTTGCTGCTGCCAAGTGGCCCTCGATACCAGAGCAGAGATAGTGTATGACAAGCCAATTAACACGGGCCAGGTAGAATCATCCAGAAAAGCACTTCCCAAGAGCAATAAACCGATAGCGGCAAACCACCATTGCCCATTCATCGTGTCTCGCACGGACTGAGCCACAACCAGAAGGGTAGCAACACTCAATACTAAGACGGTACTGCGCTGGAGACATGATTTAACAAGGAGAGGCGACAGTTCGTACCAAGCAGAAACAATGCCGAGTGCAGAGATTAACAACAATACAAACATCCCGAATACGATTTTCCCCTTTGTTTCAGTATTGAGTTCACTGCGGATAAGCGCAGCTAAACCAGCGAGGAAAGCTGAAAAAAATGCAGTTCCGTATCTCTCGTGATCTTGCCCGAATATTCCCAAGTCTTGGGGAAACCAATGGGAGTTAAACAACGGAGAAAAACGAAAGAACTCATCTCGGGAAACTTGGTTGGCCATGTTGCCCATATCTAACCAGAACCACATCCAGAGTACTGCGAAAAGCGTGAGCAGTATGAAGGGAATAATGATATTCAATTCAAAAAATCTTCGCCCCTTCCATAGTTGAGCACCGAAGATGAAAATCATTCCGAATAGTGTTTTCAATGGATGAATAGTGAAACCTAGAGCCAAGGTAAGTGCCGAGGCTTGGTAGCGGCCACGGAAAAACAGAGCAATAGCAAATAATCGGAGTCCGTCAGCAAATCCATAGAACTGGCCATGGAAAAAAGGGTTTGCAATTCGTCCTAGATCGGAGTGTCTAATCCAGCTCAGTGTAAGTAATGCCGAGAGCGCGAACATAGCTACCGGATGGACGCGAGGAAAGAATGTCCGTAATAAGAAAATCGCGCCAGAACAGAGCAACAGCACTTCTAGCGCAACCATCCCGGCCAACGTGGTCTCCGCTTCTATGCCCCATTTTTCAAGCGCAGGATAGGCCCAGACCAATATAGAACGCCCTATCGAGCGGGCTCCTCCGGGGTAATCGTGTTCGTAGTTTTCTGGATGGAGAATCGAGTTACTAAAGTCAAGTGCCGACCAGCCACGAAGCGCGATCACTGCTTCGACTTCAGTGAAGTATAGATGAGCATATGTGGCAAATATCCATAACGCCAGAAAGCCAATAAGCCAGGCCACAAGTTCTATGGGCGGGGTATCTTTTAAGCGGGTCATAGACATGTCTGCTGGCGAGGGTTCGGCATTGGGGTTCATGATACTTTACGATCTTTTTAGTCGGTTTGTGAGTCTGCGGATTCGAAGATTCTAAGCATATTTTTGTGTGTAGGGCGGTTTGCCGCAGTGGCTTCCGGTTATCGGATCAGTCTCATGATGACTTAAGAGTATGCCTCCAGTCACTGGTTAGTTATTGTCCACCCCTAAGGCGTTTGGCCCAATGTCGGATCGGCCACGAAAGCGGGTTCGATGGGATTATCGGTCCGGACGCTCTGCCAGTGCTGCGCGGAAAAGCCCTGAATGGGCATCAACCCTCTCCGGTCTTTCTGCAATCATGGCGCCGCCTGCGGGTACTTAGGCTTATAGGTCTTCAGGAATAGGTCGTAGGCCTCTTGCCCTCCTCCCGCCTCTCTCTTCCTGCCAGATCGCATGTAATGTCTGCTTGGCCGTTGTGTGAATCGATTTCAGCAGCCAGGTGAGCACATTCATCGCCAATGCGGGCAACTGCTTCGTTCGCCTTGCCAGCTCCCAGCCGCCTCAACGCACAACACTACTTGCCACGTGTCAACGGACAGAGCAGCATCGACTAAAAGCCAGCGGAGCAAACTATCTCCTTATAGGGTCCTTCCGCGGTATTTTTCACTGGATTAGTGTGCGGAAGGCGCTAGCCTTAGCTTGGCGGCCAGTTGATCACCGCATCTGAATCGCCGGAGATCATCGATTGTTCCGATAAGCGCTAGCCGCGATAGGGTCAGCACCTGCCACGCTCATCAATCGCTAGGTCAACCCATCCTGAAGTGCTTGCGCTCTAATCTGTTTACCCAATACCTCAGGGTCCTGCATCGATGAATGATGGCTGGGTTGTTATTCGGCCTGTTCAAGCTACTGAGAGACTCATGCCGACATGGGGCTGCCTTAACAATGCTGGGCAGACTGAAGCAATGGTTCAATCAAACAAAAACCATCCGCGTCGTACGAAACCTCAACCTCCACGATGCTGCCTCCTGATTCGACGATTATACAGATGGCGCGTTCTTTGCCTTACATACCAACGCCATCGGTTGCTCTTGGTTGGTTTCCCTAAGTTTTAGGCACTTAGCTACCTAGTGACCTCGTGAATCGGAACAGTTCTTAAACACTGGCCTTCTTGACTGTCAATTTGGCAGGAGGGATCGTCATTGTGTTTGGATTAGATTGGCGTGGGTTGTGTGGTGTTGAGTTGGGTAAGCAAGCGTGTTTGGGGTAGTAAAGAAAGGTCTTGCGCCCGAGGGGTAGAGGTGTAGAATACGCGGCTCTCTGGCGTTGCGTGGGTAGGGATGCTGGAGGGAGGCGGTTGGGTTATTATATTGACGTTGTCTGCATGACGGGTTAATATTGACTGTCTCGGCCCTGAATAAATCGGGGTGGCTCTTTAACAAGATGATCAGGTAATTTGTGTGGGTGCTCCGTTG
>JAGRGP010000185.1 GCA_020445415.1 Gammaproteobacteria bacterium
GACGGGTGAGCAGTTACAGGAAAAGCTTGTATTGGCTAGAAATCGGGAGTTTGACTGGTCCGAATCGAGTCGAGCACGGTGCCAAACTCCCGATTTCTGCTTAGTTATCGGTCAACATATACGCATCAATCGCGGGCAGCAGGATGGTATTTGCCCCTGGGCCTGCGAGATCACTGGATATAGCCAGATTGATCAAATGGAACATATCACCAACCGGGGTTGTTGCGATTAAATATGTGTTGCCGGACAAAGTTGACCCATGAATAGTCCATTCCAGACCATTAGCTTCGCGGGTGTCAATGACGAAGGCCTCGGGATTGCTGATTCCGAGATTGGCGAATAGTCCCATTAAACTTTCTTCGTCACGGATTTGGTAGCCTAAAAGAGGGATCTGACTGCCGGGAGGGGTCAAGTTTATCCCTGTCGACGAGGGGGCAGCTTCCCAGCCATCGGGGGCGACGGCCGTATACCCGGGGGTCAGATCCTGCGGGACGTCCACCAGGGTAATCGTCGTGGCGAAAGCCTCTGCCTTCAAATCATTTAACTTCTTAACGGCGGCATCCAAGACCGGGTCGCCGCCTTCTAGTTTAGCCATTTCCGTTTCTTCCGTTGTCGGAATCCGCTCATCGGGGATCACCCCCTTGGCCTCCAGGTTAAACTCTTCCGTGCCGGCGAAGTAAGCGCGGCCTTTCGTATACTGGAATACGGCTCCGCCGGGAAGGGGCACGCGGTTAATCGGCGCGCCCGCGCCCTTGGTACCATATTGGCCAAGGACCGTTGCCCGTTCGTTCGTCTGCAAAAATTGGCTGAAGAATTCGCAGGAGCTGGCACAATTATTGTCCACCAGGAGCAGGATTGGCCCGTCATAATAAAGATCTGGATCGGGGGCGCTGAGCAAATACTCAGGAGCGATCTCTCGCACCAGATCACCTACCTCTGGATCATAGGCATCCTGGTCGATCCAGTGCATGGAAACCGGATTTTCTTCATTGAAGAAATAGGAAGCCATGGTGAAATACATGCTGTCCCAACCACCGCCATTACCGCGCATATCGATTATGATGCCATTGAGGCCCGGTGTTTCGTTGACCGTCTGCAGAAATTTCTCCCAAACAGCCAGATGTATCTCCGGATCTTCAAACCCGGCCCAATTGATATATCCGTAAGACGGCTCCATCATATACTCAATGGGCATTGATCCGCGATGGTTAAGCGAGGCCAGGCGATCGGGCAGGAGCAATGGTGCGGGGGTCATGGTGAAGCTTTGCGGCTCCGTGCTGTCGGTGAGGATGGCATCTACGGTGACTTCCTCTGTCCCCGTCGGGAATTTGAGCAAATTGGCTACCTGCTGCAGGCGCTGCCCTTCATCGGTGCCAACAGGGGGTTGATAGACGACATCGGGCAGCCGTTCTTCCACCGCAGTACCATCTACGGAAACAATTTCGGTGCCAATTGTCCAGCCTGCTTCTGCTGCCGGGCTGCCGGGAAGTACATCGGTGACGATGATCCGCCCATCATCCAGTTCCGTGGTATTAGCGCCAACATTGACACCGGTACGCCTCAAAACCACTTGCGAATAAGCGCCTATGGCTGGAGATGTTGGATCCGTAATAGCGGCAATGACATGAGAATCGCGTATGGATTGGGCGATATCATGCAGCAGTACGATATAAAGACCCACCGCAGTGGCGGGGTCTTGTTGAGACATCTCTTCCAACTCTTCAACCTGTGGTAAATTGGTGGCTCGAATCTCCTCCCAATCCAGATTGCGGAAGTCGGTGAAGGAATAGCGCACAGACAGTTCGTCTATCAGGCTGTTGAAGCCTTCCAGAATTCCCATGTTGGAGAAGTCGGATGAGCCACTTGAAGCGGTTTCCGGAACGTTCAGCACTGCCTTTTGGGTGCGATCAAAGGTGAAGCCATCAGGTCCGAATGTCACAATCGTATAGCCCTGTGGCAGGCCGACGGCAGGATCGTCTTCTGTAAAAAGGATGCCGTCATCGCCAAAGCCGCTGGGGAAACCCTGTTGGTCATCAGGCGCATAAACCAGGAGGGCACCTTCCGTTATGTTGCCGGTGATGGGATCTTTTTGATAAGAATTAAAGTCGGAGCGCTGGTCAAGCTGCTGCAAGTAAGAGTCACCGATGATGTTGGGGGCAATCGTGGCATAAAAAATCTGCACGCCCTGGTCTTCTTCACCGTCATTATCCACGTCGAGGAATGTGCCCTCGGGTACCTGGGGCAGGTCAAAGGTGTAGCTGAACGGGGACGGTTCGATGGCCGAGTTCATGCGGCCCAGAATTTGATTGTTAACCGGCGCGAACTTCGTCCGGTCGTTCTGGACGATATACACCATGTCCAACAAGACAGGCGACGAATCCTGCAACGAAATGGGAACGGAGAAGTCCGCCCAGTCGCTGCTGCCGGTCAGGCTCTGCGGGCCACCTTCGTCGTTCATGATTTCGGCCGGGGTCAGGCCAGAGGCCGACCCACTGGAATCTTCGGTTGCAGACACCTGTTCGACCGGTGTCTCGGTGGCCTGAACCACCGGGTTTGGTACATCGTTACTGCAGCCGGCCAATGCCAGAATCAGTATCATGGCAACCGCGATAAGTGTGTGTTTCATCGGTATCTCCTCTTGATGAAAGTGAATTATGGTGGCCGAGATTCAGCGAGACGGCCGCAACACTGTAGAGGTTGCCTTGGTGTCAAGACATTTCGTAACTACTCAGGGTATCAGTCCATGCAGCATGGGTGAACCCTGCGCCGGCCCCGCATTGAAGAGCTGCA
>JAGRGP010000028.1 GCA_020445415.1 Gammaproteobacteria bacterium
ATGATCAGTTTCAGATCGGGGCGCTTGGGCAGCAACGCTTTGAGGTAGCCCAGCAAAAAATCGATATTAAGGCCGCGCTCGTGGGCCTCGTCGACGATCAGTGTGTCGTATTCCTCGAGCCGCCGGTCCTGCTGGATCTCGGCCAGCAACATGCCGTCGGTCATCAGCTTGATGTGGGTCCCGGGCGCCACCCGGTCGTGAAAACGCACCTTATATCCCACGGATGCGCCGAGTTCGCTTCCCAGTTCCTCGGATAGCCGGGCCGCCAGGCTACGGGCGGCGATGCGGCGAGGCTGGGTATGACCGATTCTACCGTAGATGCCGCGCCCCAAGGCCAGGCAGATTTTTGGTAGCTGCGTGGACTTTCCGGATCCGGTCTCGCCGCACAATATCACCACCGAGTGGGCGCGGATCAGTGCGGCAATCTCCTCTCGGCGTTCGCTAATCGGCAGTTCGGCGGGAAAGGTCGGTACCGGCAGACGCTGCCGCCGACTCTCGGCCAGCCCTTGGGAAAGCCGAACCCGTTCCCACCAGCTGGCAAGTTCCTGGGTACAGGGTTGCCCCCGGCCACACCGTTGGCGTAACTCCCCCAATTGCCGGCGAAGCGAGGTCCGGTCCCTGAGCATGCAGGCGTCCAGTTCCGAGAGACTGGGAAAGCGGCTGGTATCCATCGAGTGCAGGTATCCGGCAGTGGTCGGGACAGGCAGGTGATCACTGGCTCTATTGTAACCCCTGGACACCCTGCCCCCCAGGGGTCAGCGAGGAAGGGGCTCGGTACCTTCGGGCCCACCAACACCGGCCCGCGCCAGCTCCCGGGCTTGGTCCAAGGCTTGCCGATAGCGGTCGCGGCGCTCGGTGTAATCGGGCGGCGACCGCCGCGCCTGGGCGCCGAGGGCCGCCAGCAACGATAATTCGGCCTTGGTCTCCTGCCAGTGTTTGTGTTCCCAGCCACCTTCCCGGGCGTCAAATCGATACTGATGGAGAAACCGGTGTCCATGATCCGCCACGAATTCCACCGCATCCAGCAGGTAGTCTACCTCCAGGTCATCGAAGGCGTAGTGAAAACCGATGCGGCACCAGCCTGGCTTGACGCCATGATATCCCCGACTGATCCAGGTACGGTATGCGGCCGCCTTGTGAGGATCGATATCCAATAATTTGTGTCCATAGGGTCCGGCGCAGGAGCAGCCCGCTCGGGTTTGAATCCCGAACAGATCGTTGAGCAACGTGGTCACGAAACGGGGATGAAGATAATTGCGATGGGGATCCCTCACATTGAACGAAATGATACCAATGCGCCGTTCCGGATCCGGGTTTCCGAGGATTTCGATACCGGGATGTTCACCCCAGCGCGCCATTGCGAGCTGGGTCATCTGGTGCTCCCGGGCGCCGATTCGCTCGGTGCCAATGGCCAACTTAACCTCAAAGGCCAGGGCCGCCTTGATGGTTTGCAGTATTCCCGGGGTGCCGGCTTTTTCCCGGGCTTCGATATCGCCGATGAAATCATGATCCTCCGGGCCGACATACTCAACGGTGCCACCCCCCGCGATGCTCGGGGGCAGCTCCTGATGATAGCAGCGCTTGTTGAATATCAGCAGGCCGCTGGCACCTGGACCTCCGAGAAACTTATGGGGAGAGATGAAGACCGCGTCCAGTGCCTCTTCGGCCGTTCCCCACATCGGGTTCATGTCAATGTCCACGTAGGGAGCCGAGGCCGCAAAATCAAAAAAGGCCAGTGCCTCATGGCGATGCAACAATCCCGCAATCTCATGTACCGGGGAGCGCATGCCGGTAACATTGGAGGCGGCAGAAAAAGAACCAATGCGCAACCGGTTCCGGTAGGCAGGCGCCTCTAGCAAGGCCTCCAGATGCGCCAGATCTATGCCGCCGCTGGCCTCCATTTTCACCTCTACCACCGTGCACAGGCTCTCCCGCCAGGAGATCTCGTTGGAGTGATGCTCATAAGGACCCACGAAGACTACCGGCTGGTGGTCACGGAAATACCCGTGCAACGCTTCGAGACGGTCCCTTCCCAGAAACCCTCCCAGCAGATGATCAAGCAATGAACGGGTGGCGGAGGGTAGCTTGACCCCCACCAACTGCTGCATGCGGTCAATGGCTCCAGTGGCACCACTGCCACAAGCGATGATCCGCCCATCTGGTCCGGCATTGACCGCGCGCTTGATCAACCGCTCCGCCTGGCGCAGTAACTCAGTGGTTGCCCGCCCACTAAAATCGTCCTCCGTATGACTGTTGGCGTACAGGCTTTGCAAAGACAAGAGGTAGTCTTCGATAAATGTCAAAGACCGCCCCGACGCGGTGAAATCTGCATACACCATGAGCCGCTCACCAAAAGGGGTCTGAATCGGCATATCGATGCCAACGATCTGGCGCCGCAATTCGACGAAATCTAAATCAATCACAGGCATTGCCACTCCTCGGCGTCGGGATGGGTGATTCTTTAATGTTTAGGAAGCACAAAAAAGGGTGGCCGGAACTCCGCCGGCCACCCCCTGGAAGCCCATCGTAAAGGGCTCAGATAGCCGCCAGAATGGCCTCCACGCTTGCCTTGGCATCGCCGAACAGCATGCGGGTATTCTCTTTGAAGAACAGCGGATTCTGCACACCCGCGTAGCCGGTAGCCATACTGCGCTTCATAACCACGGCAGTACCCGCCTTCCACACCTCCAGTACCGGCATGCCGGCAATGGGACTGTTGGGATTGTCCTGGGCCTCGGGATTGACAATGTCGTTGGCGCCAATTACCAGCACCACGTCAGTTTCGGGAAAGTCATCATTGACTTCGTCCATCTCCAACACGATATCGTAGGGCACCTTGGCCTCCGCCAACAAAACGTTCATATGGCCGGGCATGCGCCCCGCAACCGGGTGGATGGCAAACCGGACATTCACCCCCTGGTCACGCAACCGTTTGGTGATTTCGTAGATCGGGTACTGCGCCTGGGCCACCGCCATGCCATAACCCGGCA
>JAGRGP010000029.1 GCA_020445415.1 Gammaproteobacteria bacterium
CGGGCCGCCTCCTCCTTGCGTCGCTCCTCCAATTCGGCCTGCTTCCGGGCCGCCTCCTCCTGGCGTTGCTTCTCCAATTCGGCCTGTTTCCGAGCCGCCTCTTCCTTGCGTTGGTTCTCCAATTCGGCCTGCTTGGCTTTTTGTTCCTCCGCTTTACGCTGCTCCTCAAGCTCGGCCAACCGTTGCTGTTGCTCCTGCTGTTTTCGCTTCAGCTCATCAAGCACGTCCTGTTCTTTTGCTTGGGCAGCCCGGCTCGCAGCGGCTCGCGCCTGATCATCACGCTTCAGGCGCTCGATTTCCGACTCCACTCTTTGCTGATCCACGATCCGCGCTTCGACCACTTCTGCCGTGGAAGCCGCTGGCTTGGGCTGCTCGAGCCAGTCCACCCCCACGATCAAAAACAGGATGATCGCCAGATGCATCAAAAGGGCGATCGCTGCCGCCTTGGGGTTCTCCCTAAGGATCTGAAACATCAGCGTTCCGGAACCTCGGTAATCAAACCGACATTCGGCGCCCCCGCTGCCTGCAGGAGAATCATCGCTTCTACTACCTTCCCATAGTCCACATCACGGTCACCGCGCACCAATACCGGCGTCTTTGGCTTGTATTTCAGTACCGCAGCCACACGGGCCAATAGGGTTTCCGGTGTGAGTGGCCGGTCACTGCCCTCGCCAACGTCCACAAACAATTCCCCTTGTCGGTTGATAGAGACTACCAACGGATCATCCGCCTCGGGCGGCAAGGGCTCGGAGTCAGCCTGGGGTAACTCCACTTTGACACCCTGAGTCAACAAGGGTGCCGTGATCATGAAGATCACCAGCAACACCAACATCACATCGATGTAGGGGACGACGTTGATCTCAGACATGGGCCGCCGCCGCTGACGGCGCTGCCTGCTCATCGCCTAACCCTCCATCCTTCGCCGTGGAGCGGCGCATTCCGGTTGGCGGGCGGCATCCACTTCCGACCTCGGTACAGAGTCCACAGAGCCTGGCACCTTAGCATCAAATTAGCCGGCATGGGCCTGCCGCTGCAAGATACTGGTGAACTCATCGAGAAAATCTTCATAGCGCCCGTAAAGCCTCTCGACATCATTCGAATAGCGGTTATAAGCCACCACCGCCGGGATTGCCGCAAACAATCCCATGGCCGTAGCGATCAGCGCCTCGGCAATTCCCGGCGCGACCAGCGACAAGGTTGCCTGCTTGACATTGCCCAAGGCATGAAACGAATTCATGATCCCCCAGACGGTGCCGAATAACCCCACATAAGGGCTTGTGGAACCCACCGTCGCGAGAAATGAAAGATGGGTCTCCAGACGATCCATTTCGCGGCTCAGGGCCACGTGCATACTGCGCCGGGCACCTTCGATCACGGCCATCGGCTCGATGTCTGGATTCTTCTTCAGACGGGCAAACTCCTGAAACCCAGCATGAAAGATGCTCGCCAAACCGTGCAGGTCACCTCCTGAGGTTTTTTGATACAGCTCTCCCAGGTCGCCGCCTGACCAGAAGCGCTGCTCAAACTCATCCGCCTTTCGACGGGCTTTTTTCAAGACCTTGGCCCGATCAAAGATCATGGTCCAGGAAATTACCGAGGCCAGCATCAGTGCCGCCATCACCAACTGAACCAAGGGGCTGGCATTAATGACCAGCGTGACAAACGACAAATCAGACGACATTCGTTAGCCTCGAGATTAGATTGGGCGGGATCCGGGCAGGGCGAAATTTTACCGTATCGACACAGGCCACCTGCACAGTCGCAGCGCACAGCAGCCCGCCGTCCTGCTCGCGTACGATCTCCTGACGAAACAACAGGCTGGCCCGGCGTTGCCGTTGCAAATAGCTTTGCACATACAGCGCATCATTAAACCGGGCGGGGCGGATAAAATCTATCTCCATGCGACTCACCGCGAAGACGACTCCCTGATCGGCTTCCAGCCGGTCTTGTTCAAAGCCCAATACGCGCAACCACTCCGTGCGTGCCCGTTCCATGAATTTGAGGTAATTGGCGTGATAAACCACACCACCCGAATCCGTATCTTCGTAATAAACCCTGACCGGCAGGGTAAACCCACTCGCCGAACTCGCCATGGGTCAACCCTCGAACAGATCACCCGGCGATGGGGGTGCATTCATCTCCGCCTTTGGAGTGATACCAAAATGCAGATACGCGGCCTGTGTGGCCACCCGGCCCCGGGAGGTCCGCATTAAAAATCCTTGCTGTATCAGATAAGGCTCCAATACGTCTTCGATGGTCCCCCGCTCCTCGCCAATCGCCGCGGCCAGGCTGTCTACCCCCACCGGGCCGCCATCGAACTTATCGATCACCGCGCTGAGTAATTTGCGGTCCATGAGATCGAACCCCTGGCCATCCACCTTGAGCATGCCGAGCGCTTGATCGGCCACCTCGGGAGTCACCTTTCCATCGGCCTTGACCTGAGCAAAATCCCTAACCCGGCGTAGCAGCCGGTTGGCGATACGGGGCGTTCCCCTGGAGCGGCAGGCAATCTCCCGGGCTCCGGACTCATCGGTCTCGATGCCGAGGATCCCCGCCGACCGAATTACAATCTTGGTTAGATCCGCGGTGTCGTAAAACTCCAGACGCTGGACAATACCGAATCGGTCTCTCAGTGGAGATGTGAGCAGCCCGGCCCGAGTGGTGGCACCGATTAGGGTGAACGGAGGTAAATCCAGCTTAATGGAGCGGGCCGCTGGACCCTCGCCAATCAGGATATCCAGCTGATAGTCCTCCATAGCGGGATATAGCACCTCCTCCACCACCGGGCTCAAACGGTGTATTTCGTCCACGAAGAGTACGTCGAACGGTTCGAGGTTGGTGAGAATAGCCGCCAGATCACCCTGTTTCTCCAACACTGGCCCGGAAGTCTGCCTCAGGTTGACCCCCATTTCATTAGCGACGATATGCGCCAGGGTGGTCTTGCCCAACCCCGGTGGCCCAAACAAGAGCACATGGTCCAACGCTTCGTCTCTGCCTCTGGCGGCGTGGATAAATATTTCCATCTGCTCCCTGACCACCGCCTGCCCGACATAGTCTTCCAGCCGCCGGGGACGTATGGCCCGGTCGAGGGCCATCTCCGGGACCCCCGCTTCGGGGCTAACCAAGCGGTCTGGACCATTCATCGCACAGTCTCCGACAGGGCCTTTAGGGCAGCCCGGATAATGGCTTCGCTGGTTAGCCCTTCGCCCGCCACGGCCTTGACCATCCGTTCCGCGTCAGCCGGACGATAACCCAGGGCGACCAGTGCTTCCGACGCCTCGCCTTGAGGGCTCGCCATCGCAGCAGCGGATTCGGCCGCAGCGCTCGGGGAGAATACTCCACCGGGCAGACTCAGTTTTCCAATCCTGTCGCGCATCTCAACGATCAATCGCTCTGCCGTTTTCTTGCCGATACCGGGAAGCCGTACCAAGGTGGCCGTATCATTGTTCTGGACCGAGCAGGCGAACTCTTCGGCACTCATCCCAGATAGAATGGATAACGCCATCTTGGCGCCGACACCGCTGATCCGCAACAATGCGCGGAACAATGTGCGCTCCGAATCACTGAAAAAGCCGTACAGCACGTGGGCATCTTCCCGTATCGCCAGATGGGTGAATAGGGACACCGTTTCCCCTTGGGGGGGGAGGTTGTAGAAAGTGGACATCGGCGCTTCCAGTTCGTAACCCACTCCGTTGACGTCAACCAGGAGATAGGGAGGCTGTTTGATGACCAGTTCGCCTCTCAACCTGCCAATCACCTTCCGCGCCTCCGAACCGACCGTGACAACCGCTGTAGCGTAGTATGAGAGTGCGCATGGCTCAACGCCACGGCCAAGGCATCCGATTGATCGGTAGTGAGATCCACGTCCAGGTTCAGAAGACGTCGCACCATGTGGCGGACCTGCATCTTGTCAGCGCTGCCAGTACCGACCACGGACTGCTTGATCATGCGCGGGGTATACTCCGCAACCGGTAAACCGGCCACTACCGCGGCGCAAATGGCCGCTCCTCGCGCGTGGCCCAACTTTAACGCCGACGCGGCATTCTTGGACATGAATACCTGTTCAATCGCCACCTCCACGGGGGTATATTCCTCAATCACCTCGGCGACCTGCCTGAAGATCTCGCCAAGCCGGTGGGAAAACTCATCGCCCGTTACCCGTATGCACCCACTGGCCAGATGCCTGCTGCGCAGCCCGTCGCTAACGATCACCCCAAACCCCGTCACCCGGGAACCGGGATCAATGCCGAGAATGCGCCGCATTCAGTCCAGGGATTCCAGCAATTCTTCGGGAATATCCGCGTTACTGTAAACCTCCTGCACATCATCCAGATCTTCGAGAGTCTCAACCATCCGCAATAATTTTTCAGCGGTCTCCCGGTCTAACTGTGCCGTAGTGGCCGCGCTATAGATCTCTTCTGCGTTATCCGGTTTCAGCCCCCCCGCAGCCATGGCCTCCTGCACCGCGGTAAGCGCGTCCGGGGCGGTCAACACATCGATCGACCCGTCGTCATTGACCACGACATCTTCGGCGCCCGAATCCAGCGCCGCCTCCATGACCGTATCCTCGTCGATCCCCGGGGCAAAGCTGATGACGCCCTGTTTGCTAAACATGTATGACACCGAACCATCCGTACCGAGATTCCCACCATGTTTGGTGAAGGCATGACGCACCTCAGAAGCCGTGCGGTTACGATTATCGGTCATGCAGTCGACAATCACCGCGGTTCCTCCCGGCCCGTAGCCCTCGTAGCGAATCTCGTCGTAATTGTCGCCTTCACCTCCACCTGCTCCCCGATCGACCGCCCGTTTGATGGTATCCTTGGGCATGTTGTTGGCATTGGCCTTATCCAAGGCCAGCCTAAGCCTGGGATTGGTACCGGGGTCCCCTCCACCCTGCCGGGCGGCCACTGTCACCTCGCGGATGAGCTTGGTCCAGATCTTACCCCGTTTTTTGTCGTTGGCCGCCTTCTTGTGCTTGATGTT
>JAGRGP010000030.1 GCA_020445415.1 Gammaproteobacteria bacterium
ATTTCAAATAATTCCAAGTTGGCACAAGACGTGCTTTATCTATCTCCAAGCAAGCCAAGGCGACCAACATTCCCGCTCCGGCTTGATATCAATCCTCAACAACCAACGGAGATACTGTCATGAAAATAAACCTCTACATCCCTGTACTCGTTGCCGCCACCCTGTTCTCGGGAGTCGCCCTTGCCGGTAATAGCAACGTCGGCGACCCGGCCGCGGAAGACATCCTCCATGGCAAGGGCTCGGTGAGCGCCAGCCCCTCAACACCCTACCTGGGTCAGGACCGCAGGCCCAACGGCACCGAGACCGATGTGCTCTCCAACCTGCAGGAGATCAACGGGCCCGGACAGATTACCCCCTATGTCCGCACCGAGGGCGACCGGGACAACAACAACGATCTGATCGATAACCTCTCTTGATCTTAGTACTACCCCAGGGGCCGGCAGCTTAGGCTGCCGGCCTTTTGCATCGAGCAAAGGTGAGCTTTCCGATCTGAACAGGATCGAGAGACTTTGAAAGACCTTGGCTGGTGGGCGCCCTTTAAAAAGCCCCAACCCCTGCAACCGCTTTGAAAATGCGGTGAGCAAATAATACGCGATGACTAGCGGTGGCCTGCATTGGTACTCACCACAACGGATTTAATACATAACCATCACATAAACGAATCATCATCTATCCTCTTTCGCTGCATGATTTCACTTTCGCCATCGCGGAAATCTGGATCATGCCTTCAACTCTCATTGCCCCCCCTTCGTCACTACCAAATCAAGATAGCGATTACGAAGCGCTCATCTCATCGCTGGCATTGAATGGATGGGGCATGGTACCTGAATTCTGCCCTTCGTCCTTAGTCGCGCAACTTCGGACGGAAGCTATCGGTCTCTGGCAAGCAGGAAATTTCAAACCCGCTGGCACCGGCCGCGGCAACCGCTTTGAACTAGACGATAGTGTGCGAAGTGATTGGATTCACTGGCTGGATCCAATCAATGCCAGCAATACCCAGCTCCTATATTTCAAACAAATGGAACAGCTACGGCTGGAATTAAATCGGTCGCTCTATCTTGGACTGTTCGATTTGGAGAGTCACCTTGCCGTCTACAATCCCGGGGACCACTACCACAGACATTTAGACCAGTTTCAAGATAGCAATCTCAGGATTCTCAGCTGCATTCTGTACTTAAACGAAAATTGGCAAAATGACGACGGTGGTCAGCTGTTACTCTATGACCACTGGCAGAGTCCAACTCCGTGCCAGGAGTTTCTCCCCACGGGAGGAAATTTACTTTGCTTTCTCAGTGCCCGTTATCCCCATGAAGTACTACCGGCAAAGCGCCCGCGCTTCAGTTTGACGGGTTGGTATCGAACCAGAAATCCCCTTCCGGCCGGATAAGCCTATCCGCAAACCTCGGGCGGTCACACCAAGGCTTGTATCGCCCGTTTCAGAGGAAGCCGTTCCTGATTTTCCGGTCGGTAAAATACGAAGGCCGGGCGATTTATTACCGGGGCTGCATCTACTGGGTAAAGGGCCTGTTGGTGCCCTAGTAGATCGACCATCTGTCGAGGTAGATAGGCCGACCCTCCGTATCGATGCAACAACCTGACGGCTACTTGACCGGAGTTTGTCCGCAGGAGGGGAGGAGGAAGACCGGGAAATCTCTCGGCATGAACGATCCCGAATGCGCTCCCCCAATCGACCATCACGTATCTTTCTCCCATCGCCTGTTCAACGCTTTGTCCTGGTCGAGTGGAATATAAAATCAGTGGCACATCGGCCACTTGACGCAACTCCAGATCAGCGGTTTGAGGAGGGTCGAAAACAAATGCCAGATCAAGTATTCCCAACAGTAGCCGCTGTACCAAGGTTTCTGTTGCCTGAATCTCGATCTGGATGGCTATCTGCTCACTAAACTGACCCATCCGCCCAGCCCATGCCTCAACGTAAATTGCCCATAAATCGAATACGCACCCTACCGCTAGAGAAGCGGACATGCGGTTATCCAGGGCGATCGCCTGGCGTGCCCTGTCCCATCCCTTGACCAACCCCTCTGCGTGCAAGTGAAGCCGGTTTCCTGCTGGCGTGAGTTGGATATCATTTCGCTTACGTACGAAAAGATCCACCCCCAGGGTTTCTTCCAGCAACTTGATTCTGGCGCTCACTGCCGACTGAGTTACAAACAAGGCCTCGGCTGCCCGCCCGAAATGGCGCCGCTTTGCGACTTCCAAAAAAGTTCTAAGCAAGGAGATGTCCATATTTGGGGAGACCTAGGGATAACTGGCATTCTATGCAACACAATCCCTCGTCCTGCTTTAGGGTCGATTCACCGGCCAAAGCAGCCACATACACCAATCAATCGAAAAGCTTGTCCTTCATAATCAATAATTATTGATTTAAAGCGACTGGAAAGAAAGCTATTAAAGCCACTTTCATACATTAGGCTGGGGCCTGACCATGAACGACAACTCTATTCATTTCGAGGACGAGAGTATTGAACTTGACGACGACTCGATAAGGGACCGCTATGACAAAAGCATGCGCGCGCTCAACGCGCGCCGCAAGATCGAGCAAATCATGGAATTGCGTCGATTGCGCGAGCTGGATGACAGTATTCAGTTGGGTGAAATTGATTAAAGCGTGCCGACCGCGGGTTACCAAAGAAACTGGGATTCCTGTCTACTTAACAGCTAGTTTTACTCTGGCACGGGGTAACGCTTATCTTTGATTTTTCTTCTGCCCTTTACATGCTCCTTATTGTCGCCCCCATAAGGCCCCGGATCTGCCCAGTTTCTGCGTTGGGGGCGGTTGCGATGATGTATCAGCACCTCCCACTCTTCTTGGTCACCTTCAAAATAACGCCGATGCCTTAAGCTCACCACAGTATTCCCCATTGCGTTTCACTAGTTAACAATGTAGTTGAAATGGTCGAGCCGGTAGGAAAAAGGTGATGCAATACTTTTTGCCGTGAAGATAGCGATCTCTTATCGAACGCGTTATCCTCGCTCCCGATGGCCGTACTGGGGCAATTCCGACTATCGGGGGTTGCACGCGACATTATTGCCCCCGGTTGCCGGGAGCAATAACGCGAGATTCCCTTATTTCTTGCCTTTCTTCTTTTTCTTCTTATCTTTCTTTGCTTTCTTACCTTTCTTAGCCTTCTTGCCTTTGCCCTTCTTCTTCTCTTCGCCCTCGGGAGTATCAGTCGCAGGGGGCGCCTCGTCTGTTGCCGGCGCCGCCGTGTCGGTTGCAGCTACTTCTGGATTGGTAACGTCTTCTTGTTCGGTTGTCATTTTTTTCACTCTTTTAGGTGGTTATGTAGATAGTGGGATATGCTCAAACCTCAAGCTCATCCTCTTCGAAATCTTCCATTAGATCAATCGAATAATCATCTTCTGCAGGTTCCGGTTCGGACGAGGCCGGGGGACTGCTAACCGCTGTTTCCTTCTCCCACTTTTTGATCACCCTACCCCCTAGGAACGTCTTTCTAGCAGCCCGAAACGCACTCCTGAGATCCTTGAGCGGGATATCGTCCGCCGTCAGTTCACGCAGTTTTGGCTCTACGATTTCCAAAGCATATTCCAGAAAACATCCCCTGGCATGATTATAAAGGTAAACGGTCTTCCGACTCTTCGTTTCCAGAGACAAATCGCGGACTACCGGACTGCTCTTATTTCCAGCCTCCAAATAGCCATACCAAACCTCGTTTTTGCTCATCGCAACAAGCCCCCCACGTATCCGGTCGACAACTGACTGAATAGAGATTTCAGACCTGACTATTTACCGCAAAATGTCGGCTATTGGAATATTTTTTCTTTCTGGAATAGTAGCTGATCACCGGCCAATGTTAACGGGCAGCAGAACGAAGGTGCGACAGGGCAAAAAGCACTGCCGAAGCGGTAACAATAGACGGCCCAGCCGGTGTGTCCCAATACCAAGAAGCACCCAGTCCAGCCACTACGGCAAGGGCTCCAACTAGGGCTGCAATCAGGGACATCTGCTCGGGTGTGCTGCTGAAGTGGCGCGCGGCGGCGGCGGGAATGATCATCATCGAACTAATTAACAGTACACCAACTATTTTCATGGAGATCGCGATAACCAGAGAAATCATAAGCATGAATACCAACCGTACGAGGGTTACCCGAACGCCCTCCACTTGTGCCAACTCCTCGTGTACGGTTATCGCCAGCAATGGCCGCCAGACCGCGGTAAGTGCGGCCCCCACCAGCAATCCCCCTCCCCATATCCACCACAGATCGGTGGGTGTGACAGCCAGAATATCGCCAAACAGGTAACCTAAAAGATCTACCCTTAGCGATTCCTGAAACGCAATGACCACCAACCCGACCGACAGGCTGCTATGGGCAAGAATACCCAGCAGCGTGTCATCCGCAAGTAAACGATAACGTTGTAATGCCAACAGACACAGTGAAATGAGCGCAGCTATCAAGACCACCGCCAGATGAAGATTCACATCGAGCAAAAATCCCAGGGCCACACCAAGCAATGCGGAGTGCGCCAGCGTGTCTCCAAAATAGGCCATACGCCGCCAAACCACGAATGAGCCAAGCGGTGCGGCGACCAGAACCACGCCCACCCCTGCCGCGGCGGCCCGGAGAATAAACTCATCCATCGACGTAGCCACTCCCCACCTCAGTCACCGCATCGTGCTCATCGCAAATATGATCGTGCCGGTGGGTGTAAAAGGCCAATCCATCGTCTACCGGTCTGCCAAACAGCTCCAAATAAGCGGGATGTTGGCTTACGCTTTCCGGATGCCCAACACAACAGACATGATGATTGATGCACATGACCTGGTCGGTGGTTGCCATTACGAGATGCAGATCATGGGATACCATCAACACGCCACATCCGTAGAAGTCCCGGATTCTTCCAATGTGACGGTAAAGCTCGGCCTGCCCCGCCACATCGACACCCTGAACCGGCTCGTCCAATACCAACAGATCGGGCGCCCGCATCAAGGCCCTGGCAAGTAAGACCCTCTGATGTTCCCCGCCTGACAAGCTCTGCATCGGATTATCCAACAGGTGAGTTATTCCCATCTCCCGAATAACCTTATCGAATCCGCTCAAATGCACGCGGGGGATCAGACGCAAGAAACGCCTGACCGTCAGTGGCATATTCTCTGAAAGCTGCAGGCGTTGGGGCATGTAGCCGATCCTGAGCTTGGGGCGTTGCCAGACGCTACCGCGATCCGGCCGCAACAGGCCAAGAACTATCCGTACTAAGGTGGTTTTACCGGCCCCGTTCGGTCCGATCAGGGTAACAATCTCCCCAGCGGTCACGCTGAGGTCGACTCCCTCGAGAATTAAACGCCCGCTCCATTGAACATGGATACCTTCCGCCGATACTAACTGCTCCCCTTTTTTCATGTCTTGGATCCCATGTAGTCAAACACCGGCAATCAGACCCTACGCTCAAGTCTATGCCGCCCTGCCGGAGTACGGCGGGAATCCGAGCCGAAACCCAGAGATTGCAATGCAGGTGCCTGCCTATTCTTCATTCACTCAAACAATCAATGATTGCTGTGGCCAATCCGGTCATGAGCAAAAAATAGGCATCAGGTCCAGGGGAGAGGCCGTACCCTACGGGATCCAAGGTACCTGCCCGGGCCCTTGTGCCCTCAATCAATGTTGCTACCAGCCTGGGCTCGAACTGTGGTTCGCTGAACACACACCGAGCACCCGACTTCACTATCTTCGATCTAACCTCGCTAATCGTCCGCGCCCCTGGCAGACGCTCTGGATTGACGGTAACCGAACCTACCGCGCGCAACCGGTAATGGTGCTCAAACAGCTGGTAAGCATCGTGAAAAACAATATAGGGCCGGTCCCTAACGGAAGCAAAACTGGCCTCGATGTTGTTGTCGAGCTCGGCAATGCGCTGGATAAGCTGAACCGTGTTACGGTGGTACGCGTCCGCGTTGGTGGGATCCATGTCGCTAAGCACTTCGAAAATCCTGGTGGCGATCAACACTGCATTAACCGGAGACAACCAGATATGCGGATCCACCGGGTGAGCCTGGCTCGCGTGATCATCCCGGTCGTGACTCCCATCATGACCATGGGTGTCCCACCCTCCGGCCTCCCGTACCGGTAGTCTTTCCAAGCCCGGCAACGTGATCAATTCGATTATCGGGGCATCCTCGACGTTTGCCTTTAGTACCTTAGCCAGCGGCGTCTCCAGCTGCCCGCCTACCCAGACTACCAGGTCGGCCGCACCCAACCTGCGCACGCTAGAGGGGCTTAGACTGAAGGTATGGGGTGACTGATTGCCTGGGATCAGTAATTCGGGTACCCCAACCCCGGTCATGACTCCCGCCACCAATGAATGGACCGGCATGATGCTAACCACCACCTTCGGGATGGCATCGACTACCAAGGGACACATCAGCGCGATGGCCGCAACTAGGCGGCCGAAAACCCCGATTTTTAAGTCAGACATTAGCTCCCATCCAGCTTCGATATCGAAACTGCAATGTTATAGTATTACATCTTATTGTCCTAACTTGACGACAATGAGCATGAACGGGGGGCCTGCCCCCCCCGCGGTCATGACGGTCATTCATCCGGGCCGGATTCCCTTAGACCGGCCTGCTGCGGACCGCCACCTGGGGTTTTCCCACCAACAGATCCGTCTGTTATGCAGCCCGCTCGTCAGAGGCTGTTTTGTTTGAGCGCCTTCTTTAGCCTGGCCTCCCCCTCGGCTATTTTCTCCTTGGCGCGAGCCTGTGCCTCGGCGGTCTTAGCCTGAGCCTCGGCAGTCTTAGCCTGGGCGGTCGCGGTTTCCGCTTGAGATTTCGCGGTTTCCGCCTGGGCTCGCGCCTCTGCCTGGAGTTCGGCCTGGGCTTGCGCAATCTCAGCCTGCGCCTCTTCCCTGACCATTTCCAGCTCCTTCTTAGCCTCTTTTCTGGCTTTATCGGACGCTGACTTATGCTGTTTCCTGATTTTCTGAATCTCCGCCTCGCAAGCGGCATTCATGCTGGCAAGTTCCTCGTCTTTCTTTTTTCCGAGCTTAACCAGTTCTTTTTCCAGCTCGCGCATCCGGGCCAGGGTATCGGCCAGCTCCTGGTCAAGTTGCATGGCCTTCTCCTGAGCAAGGGCCGCTCGCTCCTGGGCCTCCGCCTGTATCTTGACCGCTTCCGACTTGGCTTGAGTTGCCTCCGCCTTGGCCTTCGCGGTTTCAGCCTGAGCCTCGGCTTGCGCGGTAACGATTTTTTCTTGTACCTGGGCGACCTCGAGCTGAGCCTTGGCTGTATCGAGCTGAGCCTTAGCCACCTGCAACAGATTCTTCTGGTCTTTCTCCGCCATTTCCGTTCTCCTCTCAGTGTTGTTATTTGGCAGATTGCGCGTCTCTCTGTGTTCAGCCAAGAAAGCGCAGTACAGAAAATACTATTACCCGCACAATCCGTCATCTCACGAGTTGAGCAATGGATCACAATTCTCCGCCTCCCGAAAATCCGGCGCCAGCGACCCGGGATCAGCGCATTCGGGTTAATTCCAGATCAATACCGCTTGATTGAGGCCCCAGAGCAACTTCATTGGCCTGGGATCTATCCCGCCAGTCTGCACGACGCGCAATACTGAAGATAGTGTGAATGCACTGCCCCACCCCAACCGCCGCTGAGGTGATGGTGCCTCGGTTAGGGGTAGCGGCGCTCCACGCCCCGCTTATCGTTGTAAAGTTACCCCCAATTCGGTCGCTTAACTTATTGATGATTTTACCGATTTCTAGCCCTTGAGGTAGCGTGTTCATCAATGGCGCCGCCTACTGAACAACCCATCTCCTTGCAGCGTCCGCTGTTGTTGACTTTGGCAATTCCATTTCTTGGGCTAATGGTTGTATTTCTGGGTGCGGTCCTGTTCATCGATCGGCAGTACAACAACGAGCTACTCTCCGCCAACATGGGCGCCATCGAAGCCGCCTTCAACGCAGAACTGAAAAGCCGTGCCGAGCTGCTCTCCCGGCAATTGCAGCTTATCAACCAACTAGCGTGTTTTCGGAGTAACCCGGACAGCGGCGACCCGGAGGGGTGTGGCGAACGACTGGTTACCGAGTTCAAAGGGGTGTTTGGAACCGAGGAATTTCGTGTCTTCGACCAGGAATTCAGCGACCTAAGCTACCCCGCCGCGAGTCTAGGAACTGACCTCTCGGCCTATAAAAACACCATCCGTTGGGCATCGCTGACGTATGGAATCCAATTGACGAAAGATGGCAGGTTAATGCTGATCGCCATCCGCCCACGGCTCCAGGAAGACCGAGTCGTGGGATTTGTCAGTGCCGCGGTATTGCTGGACGAGATAATGAAGCAGATAGCTGAAACTCACGATGCCTCATTACTAACCTACCTCGATAAGGACAAGATTGACCGCACGACCTGGGAACAACAGCGCGCAACAGGAAAATCCCCCTACCCATGGAACCGAATGGGAGGATATCTGGCGCAATACAGCGACACCAGCTGGAGACTAAGCGCGGCCCCTCACGAGCTAGGACTGCACGAATCGGTTAACGAGGATAAGACGATACGCCTCTCGCTAAACGGCGAAGAATACCTGGTCGGTCACTTTCCCCTTTTCGACTTGGGAGGAAACGTGCTCGGCCAGGTTGCCGCCGTCATCGCTGTTTCGGCGCAAGTTCAAAGGCAATGGACATTGATTCAGACCTTCGTCCCCATACTCCTTGCTTCCGGGGCATTGCTTTTTCTGTTTTTCCGGAATTACCACGGGCGCATGGAACTGCGCGTGCTGGAATCTCACGGATCCTTGGAACAAGAAATTACCCGCAGCGAACGCATGGCGATATCACTGCGGAAGTTATCCAGCGCGGTGGAACAAAGCGGTAGCGGCGTAGTAATCACCGACAAGGCGGGGCGAATCGAATACGTCAACCCCAAGTTTTCAGAGATTACCGGCTATCAGCTGGAAGACATTAAGTCGAAGACCCCCAGCTTTCTCCGCTCGGAACTAACCTCCAGGGAAACTCACAAACAGCTCTGGGATACGATTATGGCCGGAAAATCTTGGGTCGGCGACCTGCGTAACCGGCGAAAAAACGGAGAGCTTTACTGGAGCCATCTGTCCATCGCACCTATCGTCCAGCCGTCAGGTGAGATCACCAACTTTGTCGCCACGAGCGAGGACATCACGCAGATGAAGGATGCCCAGGAGGAGATGAAGCGGCTTGCCTATTTCGACACGTTGACCAACCTGCCCAATCGCCGACTGTTCCGTGACCGGCTACAGCGAACCACCACCTCCCTACAGCGCTCAGGAGGACAAGCAGCACTCATGTTTCTGGACCTCGATCAATTTAAGCGGATCAACGACACACTCGGCCACGACGCCGGGGACGCTTTACTTTGTGAGGTTGCTCACCGGCTCAAGGATATTGTTCGGGAAGACGACACCATTGCTCGGCTCGGAGGGGATGAATTCACCCTGCTCCTGCAAAATATCAAAGGGCTGGGCGCCGCCAGAAAAGTCGCACAAAAGATACTCAGCTCTTTACACGTTCCCTTTGTACTGGCAGGTAGGGAGGTAGGGGTTACCACCAGTATCGGTATTACGCTGTTGCCTGAAGATGGCATGGATACCGGCGTGCTGATGAAAAACGCCGACCTTGCGATGTACGAAGCGAAAAAGCGAGGCCGCAACAATTTCCAATTTTTCACCAAGACAATGAATGACGAAGTGGCGAGAAGAGTGCTCTTGGAACAGGAGTTGCTCAATGCCCTGCGAGATGACGAGTTCGAGCTTTTCTATCAACCGCTATTAACCCTAGACAGCGGCGAGATCACCGGCGTGGAAGCACTGTTACGGTGGCGTCATCCCACCCGTGGACTGCTGGCCCCAGGCCAGTTTCTATCCGTTGCCGAAGAGTCGAACATCATCAACGATATCGGAAAGTGGGTACTGACCCAGGCTTGCAAAGAGGTAATCAATCTAAACCGGGCGCGAAACAGTCAGGTAAGCGTCAGCATCAACCTCTCGACCCGTCAATTCGGCGACCCCCATCTGGTGGACACGATCAAACATACGCTGGAGACAACCGGGATGGAAGGTCGTCTATTGCATCTGGAAATAACCGAGAGCGTGCTGATGGACGAGCAAAACGATCCGGTACACACCATGGTGCGGCTAAAACAGGAGGGAATCTATTTGTCGGTGGATGATTTCGGCACCGGCTACTCATCGCTCAGTTACTTAAAGCGATTCCCTGTCGACCGATTGAAGGTCGACCGGTCCTTTGTTCGAGATATCCCTCAAGATGTCAACGACATGGAAATTACTGCGGCAATCATTGTGTTAGCCCACAAGCTGAATCTGGAAGTAGTCGCCGAGGGCGTGGAAACCGACGCCCAGTTTCATTTTCTAAAGCAAAACCAGTGCGATCTGCTGCAAGGGTATCTCTTTGGACAACCTATGCCGATGCAACAACTGGCCGGGAAACTAGAGCAGATTGGCGCGAATTTTCCCAGAAAAGACAGCGTGCTCCATCTCCCTTCACCCCCCGAGGCATGCATCGGGAAACGATAGCGGCCACCCCGACTGTCGCAGGATACCGCTCCCGCGTATACTAATGCCCCCATCAAAACGCTGGATGCCAATGAAAACCAGACATTACGACAGTATCGTGATCGGCAGTGGGCCCGCTGGAGAAGGCGCCGCCATGAAGCTGACCAAATCGGGACACCGGGTAGCCATCGTCGAGATGCACGATCAGGTAGGGGGAGGATGTACCCACTGGGGAACCATCCCAAGCAAGGCATTGCGCCATAGTATTCAAATGCTGGTCGACTACAAGCGCAATCCGTTGTTCGGCCATACCATCGAGCAAGTGAATCTGGACTATCCCCAGCTGCTCAAGGCGGCCGATGGAGTCATTCAAAAGCAAGTAAGCACTCGCTACCGATATTACTCCCGAAACAAAGTGGATGTTATCTACGGGCGTGCGCGCTTCGTGAATGCCCACACTCTCGACATCATCAGGGCCGGCAATGACATAGACCGGTTAACCGGAGATCATTTCGTGATCGCCACCGGCTCTTCGCCCTACCGGCCCGATGATATCGATTTCTCCCATCCCAGAGTATTGGACAGCGACACCGTATTGGCACTCGAACACACGCCGAAATCCCTCACAATCTACGGCGCCGGCGTCATCGGTTGCGAATACGCTTCGATATTTTGCAACTTGGACGTCAAGGTCAATCTGGTCAACACACGAGACAGGCTGCTCTCCTTTCTGGATGACGAGATTTCCGACGCACTTAGCTACCATCTGCGTCATCAGGGAGTGGTGATCAGAAACAACGAAGTGTACGAGCGGGTCGAGGCCCTGGACAATGGGGTGATACTGCACTGCCAGTCCGGAAAGAAATTCAAGACCGATGTGCTGCTGTGGGCCAACGGACGGGCAGGAAACACTCACGACATGGGACTGGAGGCGTGTGGCGTGACGCTCAACCACCGGGGCCAAATTGAGGTAGACAAACAGCATCGAACCCACGTGCCACATATCTACGCGGCAGGCGACGTAGCCGGCCCCCCTGGCTTGGCCAGCGCCAGCTATGACCAGGGCCGGTTCGTGGGCGCCCAGATTGCAGACGGGAAAAGCGACTGGAATCTGATCGAGGATTTTCCTACCGGTATCTATACCAACCCGGAGATCAGTTCGCTTGGGCGCACGGAGCGTGAGCTGACCGAGTTACAAATCCCCTATGAGGTCGGTCACGCCATGTTTAAGAGCATAGCCCGCGCCCAAATAACCGGGCACACCGTGGGCATGCTAAAGCTGCTCTTTCATCGGGAGTCCCTCCAGTTGCTCGGCATACACTGCTTTGGAGAAACCGCTGCCGAGATCATCCATATCGGGCAGGCAATCATGACCCGCAAGGATGACGCAAACAACCTGCGTTACTTTATTGAAACCACCTTCAACTACCCGACGATGGCGGAAGCCTACCGGGTAGCTGCATTAAACGGAATTAATCGGCTGTTTTAAGGTCCCCAATAGCCCGTGTATTTGACTATTCTTGAAATACATCACTGATAACCAACTCTATTGAATACCGGACCTCCTCCAGCAGGCCACCTATGGCACGAAGTTGTCAAAATCCAGCGTCCCTAGGCCAAAGGAAGTCATGGGAGCCCGTGCGCGCTTGCGTTTTTGATGCTCGGCGTAATTCATCCCAGTCACCATCGAGCTGGAGGAAACGCTAGCACCCTGGGCAATCGGGCGTGGGATTGACCTGATAGACCCACGCAGCGCTAATGCCGGTGTCCAGCCGGGCACATAGACTGCCGCCGGTGGGTCCTAGAAGCTTATGGTTAAGGTTGTCATGACTCTTCTATCCGGCAACATTTTGATTTGCTCGAAAACGGGATCCCGGCGGGCGGAATTCTGGCGGTTTTTTTGATAATCTGTGGGGGCGACATCTGATCAGGAAGAACTCACGATGAAACCCATCCAAGTTTTTTTGCTGCCGTTAGGTTGCGTATTTTTCTCGTTACATGCGTGGTCTCAAAGCTGGACCGGTAGCCTGGAAAATGGCGGCATAGTCAGTATGGATCCCCAGACCCATAAAGCGACGATCTATTCGGAATCGGGCGCCACGCAACTTTGGGATGGAACGCATCGTATGCAAGATGGTTCCGTGATGATCGTCCGCGAGGGTGTTGTAATCAGCGGCCCGGGCGTTCAGTCAGATAGTCAGATGCCCACGGTTCAGGAACAGACAGGAGGCGCCATTGCCAGCTCCGCATGTGTGGAACTGGTCATCAAGGTCTGTGGGTTTAATGGGGAATGCAAGGAGGCGCCCCCTTGCTCGCCTGCCCGCCAACTGATGCAGTTGGAGAAGGACGAAGCCTGGCAGACGCGCAGTCAGGGCCCAAACCAGACCACCGCCCAGTGCCGGCAAGCCCTCGACAACGAATCCTATTTCGTGCGATGCGATGTCAAACGGCCGTCCAAAACCCCTACCGCTTGTGAAATCCTTGCTAACCAAGTGTGCGGCGACAGCAACCAATGCGCGGAATCCGAGCCATGTTCGGCCGCTACCCAACTACTTTCCATGGAGACTCAGGAGCGTCTCATCAGCCGGACACCGGAAAGGCCCACATATACTTCCAACAAGTGCCGTGAATTGACCAAGGGATCTGAGTTCTTCATCCCTTGCCGGTCAGTCAGTGCAGAGGAAGATGCTGGCGGCAATGGTAGCGAAAAACCCCAATCAGAAATGCCACCCGCCCCGCTTCCGATACCAGACCAGTCTCATCAATAATCGGCAGCCGCGGCCATTTTGCCCGGCAAGCCGAAGCAAATAGCCCCACACCTGGTGCCACTTGGCCGGAGGTTTCAATCACCGGAACTTGTACGGGACCACAACTCGGGGAGTGCGCCTTCAAGATCAAGCCATCCAGATTACCGATGCCCGCAAGCAGGTTCTCGCTAGCCGCGGCAATTCCATTGGTCACATCCCGCACCGGCAGCATCTGCAATAAAGCGCGAGGCCGCGCAGGGGTTCCTTGCAAGCGGATCATCGGCCGGGGAACACCGAGACCGGCCTCTATTTCGGGGCAAACGGCCTGAAAATCACAGTGACTGGACAACACGTCTGTAATCCAAGGAACACGATTGCTGCCCCCATCATAACGGACGGCATCTCCCAGCAAACAGCGGCTTACACCGATGAGCGGCCTAATGGGAGGAGCCTCGTCCTCGTTGTCACACTGCGTCACCATGACTCTATGCTAGCTTATTTCCACGCCAGCATTGAGCTTTTTTTGCAAAACCGCGCCGAGCCATGTCGACTCAGGGGTAATGGGATACCGCGGCCCAACAGCAGCGCCCCACTACGAGGGCGCCCACCAATCATCCCCGGTGTTTCGCGGCTACCCTGAGGCGGAGCGCATTCAGTCTGATAAAGCCAGTGGCATCCTTTTGATCATAAGCCCCGGCATCGTCTTCGAACGTAGCAATTGACTCATCAAACAGGCTGTTGGACTCCGATCTGCGCCCTACGACCGACACACAACCCTTGTACAACTTGACCCGTACCGTACCATTGACCACCTGTTGGGTGTGATCGATGGCTGCCTGCAACATCCTACGCTCTGGACTCCACCAGTATCCGTTGTATACCAGCGCGGCATAGCGGGGCATCATCTCATCTTTCAGGTGCGCCGACTCTCGGTCCAGAGTGAGGGACTCCATGGCTCGATGGGCCTTGAGCAAGATAGTTCCTCCTGGTGTCTCGTAACATCCTCGAGACTTCATGCCAACGTAGCGGTTCTCGACGATATCGTCCCTGCCGATTCCATTCTCCCCACCGATGCGGTTCAGGGTCTCTAGCAGCGCCGCGGGGCTCATCTCTTCCCCGTCGAGGGCAAAAACGTCGCCTTTACGGAAGCCGATCTCCAAGTATGTGGGGCGATCCGGTGCCTGTTCCGGAGAAACCGTCCAACGCCACATATCCGGCGCAGGCTCATTCCACGGATCCTCCAGATCGTAACCCTCATACGATATATGCAATAAGTTGGCATCCATCGAGTAAGGAGATCTGCCACCCTGGCGTTTCAGCTCCACCGGTATCCCGTGCCGTTCCGCGTAAGCCATCAGTTTCTCCCGGGACAACAGATCCCACTCCCGCCAAGGAGCAATGATCTTTACATCCGGCATCAAGGCATAGGCTCCCAATTCAAAGCGTACCTGATCGTTTCCCTTGCCCGTGGCGCCATGGGCGATCGCATCAGCGCCAGTCTCGCTGGCGATTTCTACCAGTCGCTTGGCGATCAATGGCCGGGCAATGGAGGTACCCAACAAATACTCGCCTTCATAAACCGCGTTGGCGCGGAACATCGGGAAAACGAAATCCCTGACGAACTCTTCGCGCAGATCTTCAATATAAATCTCCTTGACGCCCGCCGCCGTTGCCTTCGCCCGAGCGGGCTCAACCTCGCCGCCCTGGCCGATATCGGCGGTGAAGGTTACCACCTCACAGTGATAGTGATCCTCCAGCCATTTCAGAATGATGGAGGTATCCAACCCGCCGGAATAGGCGAGCACGACTTTTTTGACTTCGGACACAGGCATGAGGAGGACTCCAGATAACTGTCATTGGCCGCTTCGAAAAACGTGGCCGGATGTTGGGTATAAAAGCGCTGAATATAGCAGAGCCGGCAGCTAACCAACAGGCGAAACACGAGCCGCTTTGGCTCTATTAGGGGCGGACACTTCAGCAACAATCCCTAAGCGAACGGCAGGGGGGTGGCCGAGCGGGGCGAGACTCGGAACTTGCCTTCCGGAAATGGTTCGAGGCTAGCGGCGTTGATGCCACCAGGCGTTGACGATCGCCGCCACATCCAAGTCTTGTATCCCCTCCCGCCAATGCCGGTAAAAATCGATATCGTTGCTGTTGGGAGCCGGATCGGGAGGGAAAAACCTAAACCGCGTGGGGATCGGCAGTGCCTCCCCCATCGCCATCGCCTCACCCCGTCCCAAGGATGAAAGAATATTGACCAATCCAGACTCGGCATCCGGTACCAAACCCCGAATGTACTCCTGATCGTCGGGATTGGTAACGCGCAGGCAAATGTAGTTTCCGCATTGTGCCAGTACGGTCTCCGATAACTCGTGGGGACGCTGACTGACCACTGCCAGACCAACCCCGTATTTACGTCCCTCTTTGGCAATCCGTTCCATGGAGCGCCTGGTGCCCTCGAACTGAGTCCCTTGATCGCGGGGGATGTAGGCATGGGCCTCTTCACAAACCAGCAGAATCGGGAATTCCCGAGCCTGGGGATTCCAGTAATTGAACTCGAAAGCCAGCCGGCCGATCTGGGCGGAGACGGTGGGGCGCACATCAAATGGCACCGCGCTAAAATCAATCACGGTAATCTGGCGACGGGGTGATCTCAGCCCCACGAAATCCCGCAGCAAATCTTCTAGGGTAGCGGACGAAACCCGCCGTTTGGGTTTGAACAAAAAATCGTAGCGGACATCGTTGAACCGGGCCTGCATCTTTATCAGGAACTCATCAAACTGACCATACAGAGCCCCCTTGACCTTGCCAAAATCGGTGACCTGTTCGTTAGCCTCCTTGAATTGCTGATACAACGAGCCAAGAGGGAAATACACCGGAGAATCGATAGATATGTCGATACCCTGCATATCCTCGTTCGCCTTCTGGCGCAAGGCCAGCAGTACCTCCCGGAGAAATGCCATCTGGGTCGAGGCCTTGTCATCGGCCCGGTCAATCAACAAATCGACCAGCTCGGCATAAGTCAATAGCCAATACGGGATCTCCAGATCCCTGGCGTCGACGTACCGGTAAACATCTTCGTGAAAGGCGGCATGCCGCTTGCCGTGCTGATCCCGCCAGCAATATTCTCCATGCATGTCAAGCAGGATGATATGGGCGTTCGGCATAGTGGCCACTGCCCGTTGCAACATGCTGGCCACTCCCCAGGACTTACCCGACCCCGATTGGCCAAGAATCGCCAGATGTCGAGCGAACAGGGTAGAGGGATCCAGAAATACGCTGACATTGGGCATCGCGGGGAGACAGCCCAGTTCATACTCCTTGGTTCGGAATCTGCGAAAGAGCGCCGCCAGCTCATCCTTACGCACCAGGTGAACCTCCGCACCCGGCGTAGGATAATGAATTACCCCGCGCTGAAAAACCGTGTTCTTGTCCAGCTCCCCGAGCGGCATCAACTCGATTGTCCCTCTTTGAGCCGACTGCTGTGAACTACCGCCCGACACCTGATTCGGTGCGCTTAATGCCAAGGGGCGCGCTTCCAGTTTGGCGCCCAGTATCATGGCAACCACCCTGGTGGAACCTTGGCGGATAACGACATAGGCACCCACCTGGCCGACCGCGACCGGCCGTCCTTCAAACTCGATTATCGGAAAGCCTCCGCCCCCCACCGACAGCGCGGCGGTCATACGATTGTCACCAACTTCTACGATTCTCCCTATCAATAGCGTCGCAACAGCACCCATCTCATCTCTCCCCTTCAGCCGAAACGGCCGGACAATCGAAATCAAGCGAAGGCTATCATACTCTGTAAATCCAGGACCGCAGCGCAGAACCGCTTGGCCATCGCATCCCAAAGTAACATGGACCCGCGCCTGCTCTCCCAATCCCCGTCGGGACTTGCGGCGCTAGGAGGTACGCGAAAGACCTATAGCACTGTCTAAAAAGGTATTCAGCGCGGCACGGAACTCGACCGGTCTTTCCGCGTAGACCCAGTGCCCCGCACCCGGAATGCTACGTACCCTGGCAAGCGGGAATCGCTGTCTGATAATGGGGAGGTAAGCGGGTTTGAGGTACTCTGAAACGCCACCATGCAGAAAAAGGGCAGGTCCCGGAAACTGCATTGACGGCGAGATGTCGGGAAAACCTGTGATCCTGTTGATAGCCTGCATTAACACCTGTAGGTTGAAGCGCCACCCCCAGCTACCGTCATGATTCACCAGATTTTGCAGCAGATACTGGCGCAACGCCGGATCCGTCAGGAATCCCGCCAAATGGCCATCCGCTTGGGCACGGCCTGAGATCCGCCCCAAATCCACCGCATTAAGCGCCTGAAAGATGTTATCAAACTCATGGCTGTAGGCTACCGGCGCAATATCTACCGCCACTAAGGCGCCAACCAGCTCGGGGCGCACCAAGGCCAGCCACATTGCTACCTTTCCGCCCATGCTATGGCCGATAAGCAGTGCTGAATCAAGCCCTTGCTCATCAATAAACGAGGCAACATCGTTTGCCATCAAAGGATAATCCATGGCCTCAGCATGGGGAGAGCGCCCGTGATTACGAAGATCCGGTACCAGAACGTGGAAGCGCTCTTCAAGGCCGCGTGCCACCGTCTGCCAATTAGCCGCGGAACCGAACAATCCGTGCAAAAAAATCAGCGTGGGACGCCGTTCACGATAAGTTCCGAACTCCCGGAAATACAACTTCACGGATGACCAGCCCAGCCGTCGCTATCCTTATCGGGCAGGGGCAAAGACCGGTTCGGCACGGCCTATCTACACCTCACTTGCGCTTCTTTGGGGGTATTAGATCGGTAATCGTCCCCTCGGCCATTTCCGCTGCCATACAAAGCGTTTCGTTAAGGGTGGGATGGGGATGTATCGTCAACCCGATATCCTCGGCATCGGCCCCCATTTCCAACGCCAATACGGCCTCGCCAATCAGCTCACCCGCATTGACTCCCACGATACCCGCTCCAAGGATTCGCTTTGTTTCGGGATCGAACAATAGTTTGGTCATCCCTTCATCCCGACCAATTCCCAGCGCTCGACCGGAGGCCGCCCAGGGAAATACCCCCTTCTCGTACCCTATACCCTTAGCCTTGGCTTCCGTCTCCGTGAGTCCCATCCACGCGATCTCTGGATCCGTATACGCCACTGACGGAATACTCAGCGGATCGAATAGGGAAGGCTGGCCTGCGATCACCTCCGCCGCTACCTTACCCTCGTGGGTCGCCTTGTGGGCCAGCATCGGATTACCCACCACGTCGCCTATCGCGTAGATATTCGGGACATTGGTGCGCATGTGTTGATCGACCGGGATAAATCCCCGGTCATCCACCTTGATACCGGCGTTTTCCGCGCCGATCAATTTCCCGTTCGGCACTCGGCCCACGGCAATCAGAACCTTGTCATACAATTCCGGTTTGTCCGGCGCATGCTTACCTTCGAAGAAGACCTTGAGGCCGTTTTTCTGGGCCTTGATCTCGGTAACCTTGGTCTCCAACATAATGCGGGAAACCTGCTTGTCCAGCCGTTTTCGCAGTGGGCGTACCAGGTCTGGGTCACATCCCGGGATCAGATTAGGCATCAGTTCTACCACATCAATTTCGCTGCCTAAGGTGCTGTAGACGGTACACATCTCCAACCCGATGATCCCACCCCCTACAACCAGCAGCTTTTTCGGTATCTCCTCGAGCATGAGTGCGCCGGTAGAATTGATCAGCCGAGGATCGTCATGGGGAAACCCGGGTATCTCTACCGGGCGGGATCCACAAGCGATGATGGCACTGTCGAACCCGATATTGACCTTGCCTCGATCGGTCTCCACGACCAATCGGCTGGGTGTCTCGAATTGGGCCCAACCCTGCACCACGGTTATTCCACGCTGTTTGGCCATGCCGGACAGCCCCTGGGTCAGCCGGGCGACCACCTTGTCCTTACCTTCTCGCATGCGTTCCAGATCAATCTTCGGTTTGCCGAATTCGATCCCCATGTGGGCCATCTCCGCCGCTTCATTGACGACTTCAGCGGCATGCAAAAGCGCTTTGGAAGGGATACAGCCTACATTCAAGCAGACTCCGCCTAGGGTGGAATACCGTTCGACCAGTACCGTTTTCTTACCCAGATCCGCGGCGCGAAACGCTGCCGTGTAACCCCCAGGACCCGCGCCAAGGACCACCACCTCCGCCTGAATATCTGTACTTTCGAGATTACTCATACCCCACCTTTGATTATGTTCAACGTATGCATAAGGATTCCGCTCGAACCGGCACTAAACACCAAAGCTTATCCTATAAGCGGATTAAATTGAATTATCCGGTTGACTCCAATTCCTCCGTGCCGAAAGAGCCGGATGGCACCCGGGTATCCGTTTGCATACGGTTCACAACAGCAGCCGCCGGATATCCGCAAGTATACCCGCCAAGGCGCTAGTGAAGCGCGCTGCCTGAGCGCCGTCTATTACCCGGTGATCGTAGGACAGAGATAGCGGCAGCATCAGCCGGGGTTGGAACTGCGTTCCATCCCAGACCGGTTTGAGTACCGACTTGGAGACTCCCAGGATAGCAACCTCGGGCGCGTTGACAATGGGAGTGAAGGCAGTGCCACCTATTCCACCCAGGCTTGAGATAGAGAAACACCCGCCTTGCATATCCCCCGGCAACAGCTTCCCCCCACGGGCCTTCTCGCTGACCTGCATCAATTCTCCAGCCAGATCGAAAATGCCCTTTTTATCCACATCCCTTATCACCGGCACCACCAGACCATTTGGCGTATCCACCGCCACGCCGATGTGGAAGTACTTTTTGAGAATCAAGTGCCCTTGATCGGCACTCAACGAGCTGTTGAAATCCGGAAACCCCCGCAGTGCACCGACGCACGCCTTCATGAGAAACGGCATAAAGGTGAGTCGGATATCCTGCTTTGCCGCTGCCGGTTGTTGCGCTTTTCTGAAGGCTTCGAGCGACGTGATATCGGCCTCCTCAAACTGGGTCACGTGGGGAACGTTCAACCAGCAAGCAGTAAGATGGGCGCCACTGAGTTTTTTGATCCGGCTTAGAGGCCGCTCTTCGACCTCGCCAAATCGAGCATAATCCACTACCGGGACCGCGGGCAGTTGCAAGGGTCCGGCTGCCACCGCCGAGCCACCCTCCCGCAGCGCCTGCTTGACGAACCCATGGATGTCGTCCTTGGTAATACGCTGCTTGGGACCGCTGCCAGTGACCTGCTCCAGCGGCACCCCCAGCTCCCGGGCAAAGCGCCGCACCGCCGGGCTGGCATGTGGTTTGCGACCCGGGGCATCCGAGGGCCGCGTGAGAACCGGCGGTCGCCTGGATTCCTTGTCACCGGCATGCCGGCCAGCGCTGCTGGAATGGGGAGCCTCGATAGGGCTGGGAGCGGGTGCCTGCACCGATTCCGCCTCCTCCGCGGATACTTCCGGCGGTCCGCCGGATTTAGCCGGAGAGGCGAGCTCTTGAACCTCCAGGGTAAGCAACAAGTTGCCCTCGCTCACCCGGTCCCCGATCTTGACCGCGAGCGACTTCACCTCGCCCGCGTAGGGAGAAGGTATCTCCATGGATGCCTTGTCGCTCTCCAGGGTCACCAAAGAAGTGTCAACGTCTACCCGATCACCCGCGGCTACCAGAATCTCGATGACTTCTACACCCTCGAAGTCACCGATGTCGGGCACCATTACCTCCTTGGCTACCAACGCTCCGCCCTGAGGGATCTCGGTGTTGTCCGGTGGGCTATCATCGGCAGTCGGCACCGGCTCTGCACCCGCCACGGCCGAGACCGCTTGGGGATCCTCTGCTTGCGCACCGTCGTCGACGCTGACGGTCAACAACAGGCTTCCCTCGCTTACCCGGTCTCCCACCTTGACACTCACCGACTGCACCTCGCCCGCGACAGGAGAGGGGATCTCCATGGAGGCCTTATCGCTTTCCAGGGTCACCAAGGAGGACTCCACCTCGATCCGGTCGCCGGGCGTGACCAGTATCTCGATCACTTCCACACCCTCGAAGTCACCGATGTCGGGAACCAAAACACGTTTCTCAATCGCCACGCTCTATCCTCCGGTCAGACCTTGGTCGGGATCGGTTTATCCGGATCAATCCGGTATTTTTTGATCGCCTCACCTACCAGAGACGTTTCCACCTCACCCGCTTCGGCGAGCGCCGACAACGCAGCCAATGCAACGTAGTATCTGTTTACTTCAAAAAACTTGCGCAGCTGTGCCCGGGTATCGCTCCTGCCAAAGCCATCGGTGCCAAGCACCTTGTATTTTCTGGGGATAAAGGCACGCAACTGATTGGCATAGGCGCGCACATAATCCGTAGCGGCGATTACCGGCCCGTTGAAGCCTTCCAACGACTGTTGCACAAAACTCTCCCGGGGGGGTTCTTGGGGATGGAGCATATTCCAGCGCTCCACCTCCTGACCGTCCCGAGCCAGCTCATTGAAGCTGGTAACACTCCAAACATCCGACGAAATTCCAAAGTCACGGTCCAACAGCTCGCCGGCCGCCACTACTTCACGCAGGATGGCGCCACTACCCATGAGCTGGACCCGCTTCTTCTTGCGTCCTCCCTTCTTGAAAAGGTAGAGCCCCTTCAAGATTCCCTGCTCCGCTCCCTTGGGAAGAGCCGGTTGAGGATAGTTCTCGTTCATCACGGTGATGTAGTAAAAGATATTCTCCTGCTCCTGAAACATTCTGCGGATACCATCCTGCACGATAACCGCCAGCTCGTAGGCAAAGGCGGGGTCGTAGGAGACACAGTTGGGTATGGTGCCTGCCTGCAGATGGCTATGGCCATCCTGGTGCTGCAACCCCTCTCCCGCTAGGGTAGTCCGTCCGGCAGTACCACCAAGCAGAAAGCCCCTGGCCTGCATATCTCCCGCCGCCCAAGCCAAGTCGCCGATACGCTGAAAACCGAACATGGAATAATAGATATAGAAAGGGATCATGCTGATCCCATGATTACTGTAGGAGGTGGCCGCCGCGATCCAAGAGGACATCGCGCCCGCTTCATTGATACCCTCCTGGAGAATCTGGCCCTTCTTATCTTCCCGGTAGTACATCACCTGATCGGCGTCCACCGGTTGATACAACTGCCCCACCGACGAGTAGATTCCTAGCTGCCTGAACATTCCTTCCATCCCAAAAGTGCGTGCCTCGTCGGGGATGATGGGTACCACATATCGACCAATCTTTTTGTCCCGCACCAAGGCGGTGAGCAGCCTTACAAAGGCCATGGTGGTCGACATCTCCTTGTCTCCGCTACCCTCCAACAGCACCTCGAAGCTTTCCAGCGGTGGCGCCTCGAGTGCTGGAGCATCGTCGTAACGACGCGGCAGGGAGCCGCCGAGCCGCTCACGACACGCCATAAGGTAGGCCATTTCCGGGCTATCGGCCGCCGGCTTAAAGAACGGAGTTTCGTTGAGCCGTTCATCGGGGATCGGAATATTGAAACGATCCCGAAACGCCCGCAAGGCGACCTCCCCCATCTTCTTTTGAGAGTGCGTTATATTCTGGCCTTCGCCCGCCGCTCCCATGCCATAGCCCTTTACCGTTTTGGCCAAAATCACCGTGGGCTGTCCTTGGTGTTCCATTGCCGCGGCGTAAGCGGCGTATACCTTGTGAGGGTCGTGGCCACCACGGTTGAGCCGCCAGATATCCTCGTCGGTCATCGTTGCTACCATTTCGGCCAATTCGGGATACTTGCCGAAGAAGTGTTCTCGAGTATAGGCACCGCCTTTAGCCTTGTAGGTCTGGTAGTCCCCATCAACACATTCTTCCATCCGTTTCAGTAGCAGCCCCTTGTTGTCCCGCGCTAGCAACGGATCCCAGTATCCCCCCCAAATCACCTTGATCACGTTCCATCCAGCCCCCCGGAAGTCCCCTTCCAGTTCCTGGATGATCTTTCCGTTTCCCCGCACCGGTCCATCCAATCGCTGTAAATTGCAATTGACTACAAATACTAGATTGTCCAGCCGCTCCCGCCCCGCGAGGGAGATCGACCCCAGGGATTCCGGTTCATCCATCTCCCCGTCTCCCATAAATGCCCACACCTTGCGATTACCGGTCTTAACCAGACCCCGGTCATCGAGATATCGCATGAATCTCGCCTGGTAGATCGCCATCAAGGGGCCAAGTCCCATGGATACCGTTGGGAACTGCCAGAATCCCGGCATCAACCACGGATGGGGATAGGAGGAGAGCCCCTCGGCATCCACCTCTTGCCGGAAGTTATAGAGCTGTTCCTCGCTGATTCTGCCCTCGAGGAATGCCCGCGCATATATCCCCGGCGCTGAATGACCTTGGAAAAACACCAAATCCGCATCCTGGGAGGGGCTTCTGGCTCGAAAAAAATGGTTAAGCCCGATATCAAACAACGTGGCAGCCGAAGCAAAACTGGAGATATGACCACCCAGCTCCGAGGAAAACCGGTTGGCCTGCACCACCATCGCCATGGCGTTCCAACGAATGAACGATCGAATTCGCCGTTCCATGGAACGGTCTCCTGGAAAGCGTTTCTGTTGTGTAACCGGTATCGTATTGAGATACGCCGTTGTGGCGCTGTACGGCAAATGGGTACCAGAACGTCGCGCCTTGTCAATAAGGCGTTCGAGCAGATAGTGAGCACGGTCCGGACCTTCGTTTTCAAGAACGGACTCCAGGGCATCCAACCACTCCTGCGTCTCTTGGGGATCGATATCAGGCTTCATTTCTGTCAGCTCTCTCCGGGAAAACGACCATAATGGCGAACAACCGCCCTCTCCAATTTCTTCACTGAAAAGGGAAGATTATTGCGAATTGCAATTCTTTGTATTGATTTATCAAATATACAAGCTTTCCATTCCTCAAGCCACACGCAACCTCCATTGTAGACGAACACCGAGGATCCGGATAAAGGAGGACCTTCCCGCTGACGGGAAAGGAACTTTATTCAGGAAATATTAGGAAAAATCCCTGCTTTGCACCGGAATACCAGCGACAAAAAAACCGCCTGTGGAAATCTCCCACAGGCGGCTTCTGGTCGAATTTTAAAAATCCGGTTTCCGGGAAGGATGTTACAGCGCTAACGGCCTGGCCAGCTCAGCGTTCAACCGTTCGGCGCGTTTGCGCTGCGCCTCCACACGTTCCATCATCTCTGCCTGACGCAGTTCCATGCGCTCCTTCATTTCCGCACGTCGCTGTTTATCGGATTCGAGTCCGGGAGCGGCGGCCATCAACGCGTCCTGACGCGCCTCCATCTGCTTAATCAGCGCTTCATGGCGATTCTCAATAGCGGCCTCGAAAGGATGCCTAAGCGCAGCGGATTCTTCTAAAAACGGCTGAGGAAACTGCCCAGTTGGCACGATAAATTGCGCCTCATGCTGGCGTTGCGCCTCGATAGCCCGCTGAATGGCTTTGGTTTGTTGTTCAACAAATGCCCGTTGCTGACTTTCGAAGGCAGCTCGCTGTTCCTCTAATACTTGTTGCTGAGCCCGGTCGAGCGCCGGTGGAACCGCCGCGATCGGATAGCCGTGATAGGGGTACCCGTAACCATCATAACCCTGACCATACCCACGGCCGTGGCCACGCCCCCTACCTTGTGCACGCATACTGAAACTGAAGCCACCGTCGGCATAGCCGTCCGCTAAACCATCACCATACCCATGGTCACTCCAGGGTCCAGTACCCCAGGCAGCGGCAGTTGCGGAAACCACGGCCAGCGCGATAACAGCAGACATTTTTACTCTAATATTCATTTCATCTCTCCAAGTAAACTGAGTCATGACTTACCATGACCAGGGAACGGGAATACCTCTATATTCTGGAAAGAATAATATTAGAATATTCTTATTTTGTATAATTTAATTATCTTATTATTGGATATATGTTTTAAATGACTATGATCTGATCGGCAAATGTCTTGCCAAGATTTAGACGACCCGATAGGTGCGAGCATGAGCACCTAATCTTATCGCCAATAGCTCTGCGGCCCTTACTGGGTTACCGGAGCTGGGCCGGGTCCCTGTTCGGCAGGAGCCTCTGGATCGACGCCCCCCTCCTCGCCAAGCAAGTCCGGATTGAATTCCAACACATCCTCATAAGGCTCGGGAGGGGGGTTCCCGTCGTAGATATCATAGCGGCGGCGCTGGAGATAGGCATCGCGAACAAACTGATAGGGGTCCAAGGCGGCTTGCTCAACCAGCCGACTGGCTCCTAACAGATCAGCCCGGCGGTCCACGAACCAGATTGACAACAGCGCAAACCTCAAGCCGTCCGTGGTGCTCACGTACCGGATCGGATCGGCGAGCCAGTCGAATACCAAGCCAACCGCGTCACGGCCCGTACTCGGACCAAACAAAGGTAGCACGATATAGGGCCCACTCTCCGCGCCCCAAACACCGAATGTCTGCCCAAAATCTTCATGATATCTGGGTAGATTCAAATTGGTCGCCACATCGAAAAAGCCGAGGAGGCCCAATGTGGTGTTGACCACTACCCGTCCCACATCGGTTCCCGCCCGTTGCAGTTTGACCTGGAGCAAGTTGTTAATGGCAGAACCGACGTCGCTCAAATTAGCGTAAAAGTTGGTAATACCCTTATCCACCGGCTCGGGCGTTATCGCCTTGTAGCCTTTTGCCAATGGCTTGAAGATTGCTCGGTCCAGTCCATCGTTAAACTCGAACATCGAGCGATTGAATCCCTCCCAAGGGTCCCTCGGATCGTCGTATTCAGGGTTGGTGGCACATCCGGCCAACAGTGCGACAACAAGCGCAATTCCCGCCCCCTCGAGCCAACGCCAATATCCTGGCACGATCTTGTTATTGTCCATATCTAGTGGCACCAAGGTAACCGTCAGTAAACCAAACCGCCTCCAAAGGAAGGGTAGGAATCTAACATAACAGTGTCATTTCCTCATCCTAATAATGGCCACCGGCATCGTCAGTAGACTCGATCTACCCTAAACCCCTTACTCTGCAACAACGCCAGCAATCCCTGGTTACCGGGGAGGTGCAAAGCCCCCACCGCCACAAAACGGCCACCCCCGCTGAGCAAATCATCCAACCGATCACTCATGCGCCGGTTGCGGGCATATATCAGCGCCTCTTCCAGTCTGGCAATCCGGCCCGCGTCCTGTTGTTGGTAGCCTTCCCGACTGAGGGAAACTAAAGCCCCGAGATCCCGCTCCAGATAGGCCGCTTTCAATTTCCGAAAAAACATCGGCAATTCTGGACGATTGTTTAACGCGTCCTCGAGCAGCGCTAGCTGATCCTCCAGTGAAAGATCCGACAATCCGGCAAGCTGTTCTTGGGCAGATTCCAGTGTTTGGACCTGCTTTCCGCGTTCCTGGGCCGCCTGGTAAAGCACCCAATCGAGAAACCGCCCATTCTCAAAGGATGGAACCGAAAATAGCATTGCCAGTGCCCATGGCCGGAAATAGGGCAACGCGGGCTCCGCAATTCCAGCATCCTCCGCAGCCGCCAAACACCGGCGGTAAACAGACTCGCCCAACAGCGACTGCAAATCCTGCTGCTCCTCGGAAACCATCAACGCCATCGCCACAACCAGATTTTCGGGATCCAGGCTGGTCTCGAGCACCAGTACCCGGCTGTCGTCAAATGCCTGCTTTACCACTGCGGGTATCCGCACCACATCCGGATGATCGGAATGCATGGTGCCAAACAGATAGCTTGGTGTCTCATTGTCGAACTGCACGCGAAACAAGAGACCCTTAGAGAAAGGAGCATCGCCGCACACCGGCAACGCCACCAGCAATGCGAACAGTAAAAGATATCGGCGAGCCATGTGCAGCATCGTGAGTGCCTCTGGTTTATTTCCGCCCATGGGTTGAAGTAAGCTGTCGCGGCGATGATCGCATACCCGGCGAGCATGCATACCCGTGGAAAACAAGATGCCACAATCCGTTAACGAACCCGCGTACTCCCCTACCATAGCACAGCGGTTTCGCGGGTTTCTGCCGGTAGTCGTGGACGTGGAAACCGGCGGCTTCGACCCCGAACACGACGCGCTGCTAGAGATAGCCGTTGCGATTCTGGCCCTGGATCCTGAAGGAATGCTCTATCCGGCCGAGTCGCACTTTTGCCACGTCGAGCCTTTTCCTGGCGCCAATCTCGACCCTCGGGCGCTCGAATTTAACGGGATCGATCCCCATCACCCATTTCGGATGGCCCTCCCCGAGAAAAAGGCCTTGCAAGGGATAACTCAACCGATACGCAAGGCCGTCAAGCAGAGTGGCTGCACCCGGGCCATTCTAGTGGGGCACAACGCATTCTTCGATCTCAATTTCATCAATGCCGCTGTGCGACGAACGGGCTTTAAGCACAACCCCTTTCATCCATTTTGTACCTTCGACACGGTTTCACTGGCAGGACTCGCTTACGGTCAAACGGTACTAGCTCGTTCGGTGCAAGCAGCGGGGCTGGAGTGGGACGGCGGCGAAGCTCACTCGGCGGTCTACGATACCAGTAAAACCGCCGAACTATTCTGCACAATCGTTAACCGCTGGCAGCAGATGGATAGCCTGCGGCCCTGGGAGTCATAATCGTTCGCACCGGACATCCCGTGGCATTCGATCAGCCTGAACGTCCACTCGGGCACGGCTGCTCCCCCGCCTGTTACCTAAGTGGCGACATTAGTTACTCTCAGGCCAATTCTTGGCCGCCTCTGCAGCCATCTTCTGCAATTCTCCGCTTCCGTGGAGTTCCAAGGTAATGTCACAACCTCCCACCAGTTCCCCGTTGATATAAAGCTGTGGAAACGTTGGCCAATCCGCGTAGCGGGGCAAATTCTCAAAAATCTCAGGATCCGCCAGTACGTTGACGTATGCAAACTTTTCGCCGCAATCCTGGAGCGCTGCCGCCGCTCGGGAGGAGAAGCCACACTGAGGAAATTGTGGGGTTCCCTTCATGTAGAGCACGATGGGGTTGTTTTCCACCTGCTCCCTGATTCTATCCAATACATCCATCTACATTACCTCGCTAAGACGTGGTTACCGGAACAGGTTTATGGGGACAGAAACCCCCAACTTCAAGTATAGGGGAGTCTAACCACTGAACCGGAAAGAAAAAACCTTGCAACGCGCAGGTCAAACCCAGCGACTTACACCAATCGCTGAAGTGACCAGGCCGATCACCAGGTTGATACCGATGATGCGCCTTATCAACGCCATCTGAACACCGGCTGCCGGAATAGCGCCACTCTGCAGTGCTTGGCCCAAACGTCGATAGGGAACGAAATAAATGAAACAGAACAAGGTAATCATAACTATACCAAGGCCCTGCATAAGGTGAACGTACAAACCCCCTTGCCCGTCCCACAGTCCCAGCAAGATCCAGTAACCGCTTCCAAGAATGCCGACAACGGCAATCCAAACCCACCGAAAGAACCGATCCAGCACCGCCTTCAGCAACGGCAACCTGACCGGCGGTTCCAATAGCTGGGCCGCCGCGGGCCGTAACGCCATGTGCGCAAAGAACATGCCCCCTACCCAGACAATCACACCAAGCAGATGCAACGTCACCGCGATCGATTGAGTCATGCCACACCATCAACGTTTCGTTGCAGCCACAACTCTAACAACGCCAGGTGCCAAAGTTTGCTGCCCCGCAGCCGGGTATGGTGCATTTCCGGCGCCGACAGCAGCAGGTCCACATAGGCCGGGGCGTACAGTCCTCTCTCCCGGCAGGCCCGCGATAGCAGGATGTCTTTCATAAAATCGAGAAATTCACCACGCACGTACTTCAGTGCCGGCATGGGAAAGTAACCTTTGGGCCGGTCGATTACCGCGTCCGGGAGCAGCCCCCGCGCCATCGCCTTCAGGGGATACTTTCCACCTTCACGCAGTTTTAGCTCAGGGGGGCAGCGTGCCGCCAACTCCACCAATTGATGATCAAGAAAGGGAACCCGAGCCTCAAGACCCCAGGCCATCGTCATATTATCAACCCGCTTCACGGGGTCGTCCACTATCAAGGTAGAGACATCCATGTGCAAAACCGCATCCATGAAACTGTCGGCTTCGGCATCAGCTAACAGGGCAGCTACCCGGGCCGTCGTGTAGTCCTCGCCTCGGTACGCCGGAGAGACGGTGTGAAGGAACTCCTCGTGATCTCGGTCAAAATAGTGACGGGCAAATCGCTGCACGGGACTCCCCTCGGTCTCCGCCATCATCAGCGGATACCAAAAGTAACCCCCAAAC
Organism: Gammaproteobacteria bacterium; assembly: GCA_020445415.1. Classification (GTDB taxonomy): domain Bacteria; phylum Pseudomonadota; class Gammaproteobacteria; order Chromatiales; family Chromatiaceae; genus HKST-UBA178. The sequence continues at coordinate 29,485 of JAGRGP010000030.1, forward strand.
ACTTCGTCGGCTCCCTGCCCAGACTGCACGACCTTGATCTCCCGGGACACCTGCTCACCCAGCAGATAAAATGCCACGGCGTCTTGCCCAAACATCGGCTCCGCCATGGCGTCTACCGTTTCCGGTAATCGTTTCAGCACCTCATGGTTGGGCACCAGGAACTTATGATGCCGGGTGCCATAGCGTTCGACGACTGCGTCGGAATACTCAAATTCATTACCGCTTTCGTGAGGGTGATCCTCGAATCCGACGGAGAAGGTACGTAAATCCGATACGCCCGCCTCAGCCAATAGGGCGACCAGCAGGCTGGAGTCCAAACCACCGGAGAGCAACACTCCCACCGGAACATCGGCGATTTCGTTGCGTGTTTTCACGGCATCGCGCAAGCAGGCGTGAATTTCATCCAGCCACTGCGGCTCACTCAGGGGCTGAGGTAAACGGGTGGCGGGAAAACGCCAGTAGCAGCGGCTCGTTTGTTCTCCAGAGGCCTCGACCTTCAGGCAGTGTCCGGGAGGCAGTTTGCGGATACCTCGCAGTACAGTGCCTGGGGCAGGAATCACGCCGTGCAAGGTAAGCTGATAATGCAGCCCCTCCGGATCGATACGGGTGTCTACACCGCCGGCTGCCAATAACGCCTGAGTGTTGGAGGCAAACCTAAAGCGCGTCGGGTCAGCTGTGTAATAGAAGGGCTTGATCCCCAACCGATCCCGGGCCAAAAACAACTGCTTGCTCCGCTGGTCCCAAATGGCAAATGCGAACATACCGTGGAGCCGCTCGACGCAAGCATCCCCCCACGCATGCCATGCCTTTAGGATCACCTCGGTATCGCTGTCCGAATAGAAATGGTAGCCACGCCCCTTGAGCTCGGCGCGAAGAACGGGGTAGTTATAGATGGTGCCATTGAAAACGAGGGCCAGCCCCAGTTCCTGATCGACCATGGGCTGATTGGCATGTTCGGACAGATCGATGATCGCCAGCCGGCGATGGCCAAAGCCCAGGGAGCCATCACTGTAACTCCCCCCGTGATCCGGCCCCCGGCGTTCCAGCCTAGCCGTCATCCGCTGGATAGCAGTCAGATCCGCAGCCTTGCCGTCAATACGCAGTTCACCGCATATCCCACACATTCCAGGACACCCCAAGTTGAATAGGGCCGCCACCCGTTGAACTCCGAGGCGTTCGAGCACGCGCCCACCGGTGGACTAGCCGTATGCGAATTATGCCATACTCTAGACGCATTACTCTTGTCTAACCGGGAGCGGCTTATGCCATCTGGAGATATCGGCCTGATCGGTCTTGGGGTCATGGGACAGAACCTGGCTCTCAACATGAATGACCACGGCTTTGCCGTGGTGGTCCACAACCGATCCCGGGAACGCATGGACAGATTCCTCCAGGGTCCCGCCCAAGGTACGGAGATCATACCCGCGGACGACCTACCGACCCTCTGCGCCGCGCTCCGCCGCCCCCGCAAACTGTTGTTGATGGTACGCGCCGGGGATGCCGTCGACCAGCTACTGGCCCGCCTGCTGCCACAATTAGAACCCGGCGACATCGTGGTGGATGGCGGTAATTCCCATTTTGCCGACAGTGAACGCCGCTACCATGAACTCGCCGCGCACGGCATCCGGTTCGTTGGTTGCGGCATCTCGGGCGGAGAAGAGGGCGCCCGCCGCGGGCCCTCGGTAATGCCGGGCGGCGATGTTCTCGCTTGGCCCGAATTGAGACCCTTGCTGCAATCCATCGCTGCCAAAGTGGATGGCGTACCCTGTTGCCAATGGGTTGGCCCGGGAGGGGCAGGACACTACGTCAAGATGGTGCACAACGGAATCGAATACGCGGATATGCAGCTGATCAGCGAAGCCTATCACCTGATGCGCGTTGGATTGGGTATGACGCCCGAACAAATTAAAGATACCTTTCTTCAATGGAACAGGGGCGCCTTGGAATCCTACCTGATCGAGATCACCGCCCATGTGTTGGGACAGATGGATAGCAATGGCGTACCGCTGATAGACAATATTCTGGATGCGGCGAAACAGAAAGGTACCGGAAAATGGACCAGTATCAGCGCGCTAGAACTTGGCGCGCCCCTATCGTTGATCGACGAGGCGGTATTCGCCCGTTATCTGTCTACTCGCAAAGAAGAACGACAACATGCTCAAACGGCATACTCCCTGTCATCGGTCGCATTCAGCGGCGATCTACACTCCGCCGTTGCCCACCTGCACGATGCACTGTATGCCTCCAAAATCATCGCCTATGCCCAGGGCTTTATGCTGTTGCGAGAGGCTGCCCAGGCCTATCGATGGACGCTAAGCTACCGGGATATCGCCTTGACCTGGCGCGGTGGATGCATTATCCGCAGCCGTTTTCTCAACAATATCGGTGAGGCATTCGCCAACCATCCCCAACTGCGGAATCTACTCCTGGATGATTACTTTGTCCGCCAAGTAAGCGGAGCCGAGCCCGGCTGGCGGCAGGCCCTTCGGCTTGCTATCGAATTGGGCATACCCGTACCCGCCATGGCCGCTGGATTGAGCTTTTTTGATAGCTACCGGAGAGGCCGCCTGCCCGCCAATCTCATTCAAGCCCAGCGTGATTACTTCGGCGCCCACGGATACGAGCGAATCGATCGCCCCCGGGGCGAGGTGCACCACAGCGACTGGTCCCGTTCCGGTGAACCGGCATCAGGAGAAGAATAACGGTGGCTTCTCCCTGTCATTACGTGATTTTTGGTGCCACAGGCAACCTCTGCCGGATTAAGCTGATGCCCGCACTCTACCATCTGGACGCGCTGGGCTTGCTGCATTCCGATACTCGTATCCTGGCACTGGGGCGCCGACCTTGGGACCGCGAAAAATTATTGGATACGGTTCGCCAATGGCTGCAGGAGAATGCCAAAGTAACCCTCGACACTACCACTTTCCAACGATTCGCGGGCCGGTTGGATTATTTACGGGGGGATATCGGCGAGCCGGAGATGTACCTGCGACTTGGAGCAGTGCTCGAGGGAGCGACCTACCATCAGGGCATCGTTTACTACCTGGCCGTGGGACCCGAGCACTTTTCTCCCGTCATAGCACGGCTTGGAAATAGCGGATTGCTGCAAGAAGGCATTAGCTGGAGACGGGTAGTGATAGAAAAGCCGTTTGGCCGCGACCTTAAAAGCGCCCAAGACCTGCAACAGGGATTATCGAACTACCTTGCCGAGGGACAGATTTACCGGATCGACCACTACTTGGGTAAGCGCACAGTGCAAAATGTCCTGGTGTTTCGCTTCGCCAACACCCTGATGGAACCGTTGTGGAACCGCAACTACATCGAGCAGGTACAGATTACCCACGCGGAAACCCTGGGGGTAGGTGGGCGCGCTGGGTTTTACGATACCACCGGCGCCATGCGGGACATGATTCAAAGCCATCTACTGCAACTCCTTACTCTGGTGGCAATGGAGCCACCTGCCTCCATGGAGGCCGAATCACTGCGGGACGAAAAGGTAAAAGTACTTAAATCGGTGCGGCCGATCGAGAAAGATCGGACCCGGGACCACGCCATCCGCGGCCGTTACGGGCCCGGACTGATAAACGGTCAGGCCGTGCCCGGTTATGCTCAGGAAGCGGACGTACGCCCGGAACGAGGTACGGAGACCTACGCGGCACTCAAACTCTACATAGATAACTGGCGCTGGCGAGATGTTCCTTTCTACCTACAAACCGGCAAACGGCTGGCCCAGCAGCAGTCGCTGATCGCGATCCGCTTCCGCCACCCGCCCCAGCAACTCTTCCGGGGTACCCAGGCGGGACAAATGAAGCAAAATTGGGTACTGCTGGGCATTCAGCCCTGCGAATGCCTCAGAATGGAGATGACAGTCAAGGCACCCGGTCTGGACATGCGCACCCGCCAGATCAGCCTGGACGCCAGCCTTCACCGCCAGGGCGATGGATTGACCGAAGCATACGAAGAACTGTTGCTGGACGTGGTAGAGGGTGACCGCTCGTTATTCCTGCGTTACGACGAGGTGGCGCAAGCCTGGCAGGTAATCGATCCGATACTGGACAACTGGTCCTCGCACACTGCAGATCTCCTGGAATACCCCTTGGGCTCATGGGGGCCAGAAGGAGACAACCCTCTGTTCGAAACAGGCCAGCGCTGGCGCCGCAGCCTAGATCTTGAAGACTGAGAGGCAATGAAATGGACCTTGCTGGATAATCAAGAAATGGTGGCCCAGGTCGCCTGTGAGCGGGTATTGGCCGCGGCCTGCAAGGCCATCTCGGAGCGCGGTACCTTTCGCATCGTGCTAGCCGGCGGGAACACGCCGGAACGCTGTTACCGGCGGCTATCTTCCTCGGCCAGCGACTGGGAACACTGGTACGTATACTTCGGCGACGAACGCTGCCTGCCCGAAGACGATCCTAGGCGCAATAGCCGCATGGCAGCCGGAACCCTGACCGGGAAGGTTCCGATCCCCGTGGGACAGATTCACCCTATTCCGGTGGAGCTTGGCGCGGAAGCCGCCGTCAGGCACTACACCCGGATCGTTAACGATGCCATGCCATTCGATCTGGCCTTGATGGGGGTGGGCGAGGATGGTCACACCGCCAGTTTGTTTCCCGGACACCACCATAACGAGGGATTGTCCGTAGTTCCGGTGTATCATGCCCCCAAGCCCCCAGCCGAACGCGTGAGTCTCGGCCCGGCGGCATTTAGGGCGTGTCGGCAGTTGTTATTTTTGGCGACCGGGTCCGGCAAACGGCAACCCCTGGTGAGCTGGCGCGACGGAAACGATCTGCCGGCGGCCAGAATCGCCGTTGCCAGCCGTTCGGAAATCCTTGTAGACCGGGCTGCCTGGGGATGTCAGGATAGTTCGCGGAACCCCCGGGGAACACCGAAGTCGGAACACTAAGGACAATGCGGATTGTCCGGCCGACATCTAACCGAAAACCACCGACCGTTTACAAGGAATGACATCATGACATCACTCAACGTGTTGATCGGAATCTGCCTCTTGACACTGACTTGCCTCGCGCAAGCGTCGGATCTGGTAAAGAAACCCAGCCAGGGCAGCGTCCAGGAAACCATGGACAGACTGGAGTCCATTGTGACGAGTAAAGGGCTAACCATCTTCAATCGTATTGATCACCAGGCCAATGCGGCAGGTGCCGGAATGGAGATGTCCTCCGCTCAGGTATTGATCTTCGGAAATCCTAAGATGGGGACGGCCATTATGAAACAAGATGCGGGCGCGGGGCTCGATCTCCCTTTGCGGGTGTTGGTTTACCAAGACGCCGAGGGTCAAACCTGGATCAGTTACCACGATCCTGCGGGGTTACGGGATCAACATCAGCTGGAAGGAAATCCGGCCGTCGACAAGGCAGCTGAAGCTATCGGAAAACTAACCGATGGAGCACTGCGTTGAGGCAGGGAATCAAACGGCTCAGCGCCCTACCGCACTGGAACCCGGTTGCATTCGTCCGCACCGCGAATTAGAATGCCAACGATTATTTACCAAGTGTATTACTAGGTTTTTATTTTTCCATTATTCTGCCTTTGATGGCTCAAGGAGAACAGTAGCGATGGCTCACGACCTTCCCCCCCTTCCGTACCCGAAGAACGCTTTGGAGCCCACCATCTCTCAAGAGACACTCGAGTTCCACCACGATAAGCATCACCAAACCTACGTCACCAATCTGAATAACCTAATCCCCGGGACCGAGTTTGAAAATGCCTCCCTGGAAGACATCGTCAAGAAATCTTCCGGAGGTGTTTTCAACAACGCGGCACAAGTGTGGAATCATACCTTTTATTGGAATTGCCTCGGTCCCAGCGGCGGCGGAGAACCAGCAGGTCCGCTGGCCGACGCAATCGTTGGCGCGTTTGGGTCCTTCGACGAGTTCAAAAAGAAGTTTGCCACCTCCGCCGCCACGAACTTTGGCTCCGGATGGACCTGGCTGGTTAAAAATTCTGATGGTAGCGTAGAGATTGTCAACACCTCGAATGCCGGTAACCCGATGACCGAAGGTAAGACGCCGCTGCTCACCATTGACGTCTGGGAGCACGCCTATTACATCGACTACCGTAACGCCCGCCCCAAGTATCTGGAAGAGATCTGGAAGATCGTCAACTGGGAGTTTGTGGCCGCTAACTTCGGGAAGTAAGCCACCTGGACTGATGCCAGTCCCGTAACAACTACCAGGAATTCCCAGCGGCTGGATTGGGTTCTGGCCGCGGGCCTGGAAAACGCTGCCCGGCCATCGTGTCGGGCAGCGGCTTTTGTATACCGCTCTACTTCTGTACTGTGCTCACGCTACCGGCGTTACTGTTAATTACACGCCAAAACTTTACCGCTTTCCGTGTAACCAGAAACCGTTGCCCTAGCCCGCGATATGCGATTCCCATGCATTCGCTTGCCTACGGGCTAAAGAACGCAACCCGGCCGCCGCTACTGGTCTAGATTACCCAACGACTTCCAGGGTAACCAACCTCGCAGCCATTAAAAGCCACACCAACGGCTGTAGCACTGAGCCAAAAGCGATCAGGTGTCGGAGACAATGTAATGACCATTAAGAATAAACTGTACGCCCTTGTCGGTATAGTCGTCGTATGTGCGATAGCGTATAGCACCCTCGCCATGAATCTGGTTGAACGCACCGAAGATCTGGGGTTTAGTCATACCTTGGTTGCTCAATTAGAGGCTGGCACGCTCTCCCTGCGGCGCCGGGAAAAAGACTTTCTATCGCGGCTGGACCTGGCGTATGCCGATAAATTCAAAACGGATGTTTCCACCACTCAGGATCAGATCAGATCACTGGCCAAGATTCTCGGCGATACCGGCTTAAACACTGGGCAGATTGATCGGCTGAAAACCGCGCTTGATGAATACGCCGGACGGTTTGCTGAGATTGTTACGTTGAGCCAGACCATTGGTCTGAACGAAAAATCTGGAGCCTATGGGGCGCTTCGAGAATCTATCCACCGTACCGAGCAGATCGCAGAACAACTTGGCGACACCGAACTATTATCGGAGATTCTTACCCTGCGGCGCCACGAAAAGGACTTCATGCTACGCAAGGACCTGAAGTACCGGGAGCGCTTCGTCGCGTCGATCCAAGCCCTTCGCAACAACTTGGCATCCGCGTTCAATTCGCGCTTGAGGGAGGAAATCGGTTCCAGCTTGGAAGACTACCAGCGGCAGTTCCTCAACCTGGTTACCCTTTCGGAACAGATCGGCCTGACCCCCGATCTTGGAAAAATGGGCGAGATGCGCGACAGCGTTTACCGAATGGACGATATCCTTGCGGCGCTCAAGGCTGAAGTCACTACCGCCCTGGGCACCGCGGGCCAGGAAACCCGGCGCACGGCCATTGCAATGGCACTCATGCTCATGGTGATAGTAGCGGGCACTATCCTATTCATTCTGCGCAGCATCAACGGCAGACTGGCTTTATTAAACCGCAGAATGGAAGAGATCTCGGGAGGTGAAGCAGACTTGACCGCCATGATCGCTGCCGAAAACCACGATGAGATCGCTAGCATCGCCAAACATTTCAACAAATTTGTGACCGTGCTTCACGGCACGATCAGCGAGGTAAAATCCGCAAGCCATAAGGCCCTGGATTCGTGTACTCAGATCGCAGGGGCCGCCAGCCAAAACCTGAGCGCCATGCAATACCAAAAAGAGAGTACCCACCAGGTCGCCACCGCGATCACCGAAATGTCGGCTTCCGTCAAAGAAGTATCGCATAACGTGAGCGATGCGGCAGAAGCGGCGCGGGAATCGGATGGCGCGGCGCAACAGGGGCGGGAGATCGTCAGCCGGTCGGTAACAACCATCAACCAGCTAGCGGAGAGCATGCAGAATATCGCCACGGTAATCGACGAACTGTCCTCCGACTCCCAGAACATCGGCAGCATCCTCGACGTAATCCGTGAGATTGCCGACCAAACCAATTTGCTGGCGCTTAACGCCGCCATCGAGGCAGCCCGCGCCGGGGAACAGGGCCGAGGATTTGCCGTGGTTGCAGATGAGGTTCGAACTCTGGCAGGCCGAACTCAGGCATCAACTCAACAGATACAGGACATGATCGAGAAGTTGCAGTCGGGCGCGGAACAGGCGGTGCGGGTAGTTGAGGCCAGCCGGTCACAGGCTATGGAAAGTGTGAATCAAGCCCAGGCTGCCGGAGAATCGCTGGAGGCCATCACCAAGAAGACCACCACCATCAGCGAGCTGAACGCCCAGATCGCCTGCGCAACCGAGGAACAAAGTCAGGTTACCGAGGATATCAGCCGCAACATCGGCGAGATCACTACCGCAGCAGATGAGACGGCCCAGCATGCACAGGAGATCACTCACGTTAGTGGGCAACTTATTGACGTGGTATCAAGTCTCAATACACTCATCAAGCGCTTCAAACTTATGGAAAACCCCAGTCAGTAGGGGCGGCAAGGGGCTTGGCAGTTTCGTCCAAGCCCTCAATGACAAACCGGCCCACCTGAGGGACAGGCGAGCACCTTATCGCGTCATGCGCATGACAACCTACCCGCTCGGGAGCAAGAATCCCCGGGGCTTCACGGCTACCAGGGTTGCGACCCAAATAGCCACTACTACCGGTGCCTAAAATCCGAGCCATGAGGGAGCTGCCGACTCCTCCGTTGCTCCGGACTCACGCATGGGCCAGAAAAATGTACCGAGAGATCAGGACCCCCGCCATCAACCATAACAGTCCGCGCAAAATCCACCGATAGCGTTGTTCCGAAATGCGCTTATTAAGATACTGCCCACCAAATAACCCACCGAGGGCTACCGGCACCAACCAGGCGGTAGCCTGGATCAACCCCACCAGACTCACCTCCGAGACAGTGACGAACACCATGGTCTGGGTGAGCTTTCCGGTAAGAAAATTAACATTGAAGAGTTGAATCATGGCGTGTGTAGCCATTTTCAACTCCAACGCAAAGACAATGAGTATGGGAACCATGACATTGACGGAGCCAGCCATAACCCCTGCGGTCAAACCAAAAACTGCATTAGCCAATCGTGGCCACCGACGTATCCAACCGAAGCTCAACAACCGCAGCCTATCCTGGTTAAGATAGAGGAGGATTGCCCCGGCAAGCACCAACAAGAAGGGTCTAGGATCAGTTAGCAGCAATAGCGTCGTGCCAATCAGGGTGCCGATCAAAACGTAGGGAAGCAAGGACCAGTACCGTCCGACAGCCTCTCCGCTACCATTCCCCTTCACCAACAAGCTGATATTGACCGCAATGGTCGGTAACAGGGTCAATAGCACCGCACTGCGCACATCGGTGTAAAGCGCAATAAGCGGTGTTGCGACCATTGGGAAACCCAAGCCAAAGGTGCCATGCACCATGCCTGCCAGTAAAACTACCGGCAGGCATAGCCACCACAGCTCATTATCAAAATTACCCATATCCCCCTCAGGCAGATTCGTCAAACCGCTTATACCCGTTCGCAAATCCGAACGCCCAGCGGATGTGCATGGACAGCCTAACGGGACAACCACCGGGGTGGGCTTTGCCTACATGGGTTGCCTTGTGAATCCCGGCGATGAAGCATCATACCGATTCACAAACCCAGAAAACAAAAAAACCGCCCTTGGATTTACCCTCGGGCGGTTTGCTTGCGGCCGGCGGTTTAGATTTCGGGAACGGGACGGCGGCCTTCGAATGGGCTGCGCAGGGTTGCATGCTGCTCTTCCGCGCGTTTACGCTGAGCCTCGACACGCTCGAGCATCTCCGCGTGGCGCTGCTCCATCTGCTGACGCATCTCGTCGCGGCGCGCTTGATCGGACATGGCACCAGGAGCCCGTGCCTGCATAGCTTCGCGGCGCGCTTCCATCTGGCTGAAGAACGCTTCGCGCCGAGGATCCATACTCAGCCTGTCACGACCCGGGCGCACCAACTGCAGCTGCTCACGGCGGGCTTCCATCTGCTTAATGACTTCTTCGGGAGACGCCGAGAAATCAGGTAAGCTAGGATCAAACGGTCGGTTAAACGGAGTGGTTTCTCCGTTAAACGGCGCCGTTAATTGGCCTTGCCGGGCAGCAAATTGCTCAGCGTACTTGCGCTGTGCCTCCATGGCCTCCTGAAACATCTTCGACTGCTGCTCAGCCATGGCTTTCTGCTGCTCATCAAATACCTTACGCTGCTCCTCGAATGCCTTCTGCTGCTCTTCGGTCAGTGCCACCGGCGGCGCGCCATAGGGATAACCGTAATAGGGGTAGCCGTAGTAGTCATAACCACGGCCCCTGCCGTATCCATAGCCGCCCCCATGGGCTCCCATGCTGAAACTAAATCCACCATCCACATACCCATCTCCAAAGCCATCGCCGTAACCGTGGTCGCCCCAGGGGCCGCCCCACCAGGCACTGGCCGTCATTGAGAGAGTTGTTAGTGCCGCTACCGCGAACACCTTGGAAATATTTTTCATCGTTTTCGCCTCTTTGGGTACAACGGTCCCCTCAAGGGGGACCGTTATATGCTCCTACCGGCACATCCTGTGCATTGTTCCAGTCCCGGGAACCGGCGGAATCAAATCCTGCGGATCAACTACTTGGCTGGCTCAGCAGGGGCTTGTGGGGCAACCGGAGGTGCGCCATAGGGGGCACCATAGGGCGCACCATAAGGAGCTCCATAACCGTAGCCGTAGGGCGCGCCATAACCGTAAGGTGCGCCGTAGCCATAAGGACCATAACCGCCATAGGGATAGCCGTAACCATACCCGCGGCCATATCCATTACCCCGGCCATAGCCACTGCCAGAGGCACGGCTGCTCATGTTGAAGTCCATGTCACCGAACATATCGCCCCAGCCGTCACCCCAACCATCACCATAACCACGGTTACCACCCCAAGGACCACCCCACCATGCGGAAGCCGTGGCAGAGGCACCAATCAACGCAGCAATCGCAGCGGCTTTCATAATATTTTTCATCAGATATCTCCAGATCGTTTTATCATTAGGCCGATTAGCGGCCTCATCGAAAGCCGGATACGACTGTGCCTTCTTGGAGATGCATAATATTAGCAACTACTAAAATTATCAAATTAATTTAACTTATAATATGGTTAATTATTATTTATAATTGCCCTGCCAATCAGAAACCCTGCAATCCGCTCGTGGAATCCTTCCGGTACAGTAGACTTCGTTCGCTTCCTCGCTAAGGTACGCTGGCAGCAGGTGCACGAAGTGCCCAGTCAGGAGCCCCTGTCACATGAGGATCCGAGTCCCTTCCGCTCCAGCGCCAACGGATACAGGCGGTTCTTCTTCTCTCCAGTAATCTGCGCAGCCAACCGCACGGCCTGTTTGATAGGGAACTCGTCGCACAGAATACTCAGAATCCTGGTGGCATCCGCAGAGATTTCGGTACGGAGTCTCGGTGCACCCGCCACCAATAACACAAACTCTCCCTTCCTTTGGTTCGAGTCCGATGACACCTGCGCCTGCAAATCCCCCAGCACCGAATAAATAATCGTTTCATGGAGCTTGGTAAGTTCTCTAGCCAGTACCGCCGGCCGGTCTCTGCCGAAAATACTCACCAAATCCGCCAGCAATTCGACGATCCGGTGGCTCGATTCATAAAACACCAGTGTTGCCAACTCATTGCGCAATTCGGTCAGCTCGGCACGACGGGCGGCACCTGTGCGGGCGATAAACCCAACGTAAAGCGCGCGATCGGTAGCCAACCCAGCAACCGACAGCGCCGCCGTCAGGGCGCTGGCGCCCGGGACTGGCGAAACCCGGATCCCCTGGAGATGGCATTCCCGCACCAAGGAATAGCCCGGATCGCTGATCAGTGGAGTCCCCGCATCAGCAACCATCGCAAGCGACGCCCCGGACTGCAGATGGGCAATCAACCGGGAAAGCTGTTGGCGTTCATTGTGATCGTGCAACGCCAGCATCCGGGTGGTAATACCCAGATGACGCAGTAAGACACCGGTATGGCGGGTGTCCTCGGCAGCAATAAGATCCACGCTTCGCAACACATCGATGGCCCGGGACGAAATATCTCCCAGGTTACCGATGGGGGTCGCAACTACGAAAAGCACGCCGGAACCGTTAGACACTATTAACCTCGTCACTGCCCCTTGGGGTAGAATGGAGTGGCTGAAAAAGGCTCAAACCACCATACCACCAGGCTCAAGTCCACCCAGGTCCCCGAGGCAGCTCTCGGCCACGGCGGCGATCAAACTGGCCGTTGCGTTGGTGGCGGCAAACCAGTATTGCTCGAATGTATGGACTGAACCGCTGACAGATACTACACGAATCCACTATGCAACATAGAAAATGGCACGGAATCTTTTGCTTCCTCATGGTTACGCTGCTTGCAGGATGCGTTCCCTCACCGGAAATCAGGGTTTCCGGCCCGATCCGAAACGACCCAGCCATCGAACAGGCCGAAGCACTGGCTGCGGCCGGGGATTACGTGGCGGCCGCCGCGCTCTTTCAACAGACCGCCGCCACCATGGCGGGTCCCGAGCGGGCACGCCTGCTGTTGCGTGCCGCCGAGAACCGTTTTCTTGCGGCGGACCCGGTTGGTGCCGCCACCTTGTTGGATCAAATCGAGATCGCCGATCAACCCCAGCTTGATTTCCAGAAACGGCTGCTGATCGCCGAGATGGCTATCGCCAGAAATCGCCCCGAGGAAGCCTTGGAACTCCTGGCCCTCCCTCCGGGCACGGATACTTCCATCGATCTGGCACGGCGCTACCTCAAGGACCGCGCCGAGGCGTACCGGCAGTCGGGCAATCTGCTCGAGAGCGGTAGGGAACTCGGATCCCTGGATCTCTTGATCATGGACCCCGAATCTAAATTGGATAACCAGCTACTGATCCTGCAAACCTACGCGGGAATGACCGACCAGGCATTGGAGCTGCTGCAGCCTATCCCGCCCGGAGATCAGGGAGGCTGGATGGAGCTCACCCGTATTGTCAAGGAACACGCCAATGACGAAGCCCAAATCAAGACATTGCTTTCTGAATGGCGGTCCCGATTTCCAGGCCACCCGGCCATGCCCGAGCTTCTCGACGGCTATTTCAAACGGCTCAAAGGCCAGTACCTCCGTGCCGACCACTTAGCGGTCTTGCTGCCTCAGTCCGGGCCCTATGCCCGGGCCGCGGCCTCGCTCAAGGATGGGCTGCTGAGCGCCTATTACCAGGATAACCCCGAAGCGAGGCCCAAACTGGCATTTTACGATACCGCCAATCCAGACAATCTGTGGCCGCTCTACCAGCAGGTGGTGGCATCGGGAGCCCAGATGATCATTGGCCCGTTGGATAAACAAAACGTTGCCCAGCTTGCCAGGTCTGTCACCTTGGACATTCCCGTGCTGGCATTGAATCAGGTTCCGCTGGAAGGCCCACCTCCCGCGGACCTCTACCAATTCTCTCTTGCACCTGAAGATGAAGCCCGCCAGGTGGCGGACAAGGCCTGGACGGACGGGTTTGCTACCGCGGTGATCCTGACCCCTGACGATGAGTGGGGAGAACGGGTCTATAACGCCTTCAAGCAGCGCTGGGAACAGTTGGGAGGCGTGCTCGCCGAGCACCAAGCCTATGATCCCAAAGAACATGACTTCGCCAAGCCAATCAAGGCGCTACTCAATCTGGATGAGAGCGAAAAGCGTCTACAGGATATGCAGCGCTTGTTAGGCAAACGACTGGAATTTGAGCCGCAACGACGCCAGGACGCTGGGTTTGTCTTTTTGGCGGCCAAGGCGCAACTTGCCCGTCAAATCAGGCCTCAGCTCCAGTACCACCATGCCGCCGACCTGCCGGTCTATACCACCTCCCATGCCTATTCCGGTACGGAATCAGCGGATACAAACCTAGACCTAGACGGTATCAGATTTCCCATGATCCCATGGATAGCGTTGGTCGACCAGGAAGACCCATTGTCACTGCCAGAGCTGCTGCGGGTGCTGCCGGATGCTGATCCGCGTTACTTTCCCCTCTACGCCATGGGAATCGACAGTTATCTACTGTTGCCCCATTTGGCGCGCCTCCAGAGCAGCCCCCGAGAGATCTTCGAGGGGAAGACCGGGAATCTGTTTCTGGATCAATTGAACCAAATTCACCGGCAAATGGTCTGGGCAGAGATGGAAGGGGGAACGCCTAAGGTTACCGGCTTCGCGCCACGTCTGGAGACCGGCTACGGAGCATTCCCGGAGAGCCCGGTGGAACGCCAACCATTGCCTGTGCCCGAGACACCGTCCGAAACCCCTGACAACGCGGAAGCCCAGATCGAGGGATGAGCACACCGGTAGCAAAAGGCGCGCAGTTCGAGGAGATGGCCGGCCGGTTCCTGATACACCACAATATGCAGTTGATCGAGCGTAACTTTCGCAGCCACCGCGGTGAGATCGATCTGGTAATGTTGGATGGTGACTGCCTGGTCTTCGTCGAGGTGAGATATAGACGCTACACGCGCTTTGGATCAGCGGCCGAATCGGTGACTGAGAATAAACAGGCGAAGGTCATACTGGCGGCCAACCACTTTTTACAATCCCATAAACAATGGACCGGATATGCCTGCCGGTTTGATGTCGTGGCAATCAACGGCCACGGCACTATCGACTGGATTAAAGATGCCTTCCAGCCCGTTTGAAGATCCACGCAACTAGACTGCCCCCATGAATCTGACTGAACGTGTGAAAGAGATCTTCAGTGCCAGCATTGAAGCAAAAACCACATCGGTTCCGGTTGTTACCGAGCCGATCGTGCGCGCCGTTGGCGCAATTGTCGCCAGTTTGCTGGAAGGGGGGAAAATTCTGGCGTGTGGTAACGGGGGGTCTGCCGCGGACGCACAGCACTTGGCTTCAGAGCTACTGAACCGATTCGAACGGGAGCGGCCGGGATTGCCGGCAATTGCCCTGACCACCGATACGTCCACCCTCACGTCGATCGCAAACGACTATGATTTTGATGAGGTCTTTGCAAAGCAGGTGCGGGCATTAGGTAACAGTGGTGATACTCTGGTGGCGATCAGTACCAGTGGAGAATCGGAAAACATCAATGAAGCCATTCTTGCCGCCCATGAACGGGAGATGACAGTTGTCGCGTTAACCGGGCGAGAGGGGGGGCGTCTGGCCTCGCTGCTCGATCATCGGGATACTGAGATCCGTGTACCCGCAGATTCCACGGCCAGGATTCAGGAGGTTCATATCTTAATAATCCACTGCCTCTGCGACCTGATTGATCAGCAACTATTAGGACAATGAACACCTTCAGTTAAGGAGAAATTGTGATGAACAAGCGGGCTATTACACTACTGCTTTGCCTCGTGTCGGTTAACTGGCTACAGGGATGTGGAGCACTTATTGTGGGCGGTGTGGCGGCGGGTGCCTCGGTAATCCACGATCGGCGCTCCTCGGGAACCATCCTGGATGACAAAACCATCCAATTCAAGATTGTTTCCAGTGTTAATTCGGATCCCGATCTTCTACAACGCTGTAGCCTGTCAGCTACCAGTTACAACTATGTCGTGCTTCTCACCGGCCAGGCGGAAAATGCCAGCCTACATGACCGGTACGTGGATATCGCCCGCAACACGCCGATGGTGAAGCGGGTGGTTGACGAAGTCCAGATCGCCAGTCCCACCACCGCCGCCGAGGAAACCCGGGATGCCTATATCACGTCCAAGGTAAAAATCCAGTTACTAGACTTGGGTATCCCGAGTTTCGACCCCAGCCGAGTCAAGGTGGTAACCGAGCGTAACGTCGTCTATCTGATGGGGCTGGTAACCCAAGAGGAAGCCAGCGCCGTGGTGGAAAAGGTCCGCTATATCGATGGCGTCGAGAAGGTAGTGAAGGTCTTTGAATACATCTGAGCTCAGGCAACCCCTCGCGGGCACCGTGCTGGCAGAGCTGGGGGCGCTGGCCGGAAGCGGTGGGCTGTATACAGACCCGGGAGACTGCTGGGCTTACGGTTATGACAACAGCCGCCGGCATGCATTGCCCAGGGCGGTGTTTTTCGCCACCAACCATGAACAAGTAATGGCCCTCATCGCGCTTTGCAATCGGGAGCGCATCCCTTTGGTACCCAGGGGGGCGGGGACGGGCACTACGGGGGCAACGGTGCCCGACCAAGGCGGTATCGTCCTCTCGCTGGAGCGCATGAACCGGATTTTAAGTGTTGAACCCGAGAACCGGATCGCCCGCGTTGAACCTGGGGTCACCAACGAGGCGCTCCAAGAATGCATTTCGAAACACGGTTTTTTCTGGCCTCCGGACCCCACCAGTGCCGCGGTGTGCACAATCGGCGGAAACTTAGCCTACAACTCGGCGGGGCCCAGGGCGGTCAAGTACGGCACACCCCGCGAGAATACTTTGGGGCTGCGAGCGGTTACCGGTGAGGGCAAGGAGATTCGCACCGGCGTAATCACTACCAAGGGGGTGGTAGGCTACGACCTTACCAGGTTGCTTATTGGTTCCGAAGGCACATTGGCGGTTATTACCGAAGCGGTCCTGAAGCTGACGCCGCGGGCAGAAGCCAAACGCACTATGCAGGTGTCTTATCGTGACGTGCGCGCAGCCGCCAGGGCAGTATCCGCCATTATGGCCCAGCCTGTAATTCCCTGCGCGCTGGAATTCATGGACGGCGCGGCGATCGGAATGGTCCGCTCCTATTCCGACTTGGCACTTGGCGAAGCGGTTGGCGCCTTGTTGATGATCGAGGTGGATGGGCCATTGCACGGACTTACCGAAGCAGTAGCCGCGGTCAGCGAGGCCGCCCGGGTTGATGGGTGTCTATCGCTGCACATAGCCGAAAGCAAGGAGGAGGTTGCCAAACTCTGGCGTACCCGTAAGGCTCTCTCACCCGCTTTGCGCAATATAGCGCCAAAAAAGATCAATGAAGACATTGTGGTTCCGGTATCCCGTATCCCCGACCTGATCGATGGGCTTGACCGGCTTGCCGAACAGTATCAAGTTCCAATCGTCAATTTTGGGCATGCGGGAAACGGTAATATCCATGTGAACCTATTGACTAATCCCGATGACAAAGCGGAAAACAGGCGAGCCGAGACCTGCCTGGATGCCATGTTCAATCTGGTGCTGCACTTGGGTGGTACATTATCGGGAGAGCACGGAGTCGGCCTGGAGAAACGAGATTTCATCGATCGGGAAATCGATCCCACAACCCTGGACCTGATGCGCAGAATCAAAGCACAGTTCGACCCCAACCGTATCCTGAACCCCGGAAAGGCACTCCCGGATCAATCGCCTGGTGGGGGCGAGTCTTAATACGTGACAGCCACTGCCCCAGTGCGGTACGAGGGGCCAAGATCCTATCCATATAGCGCCCATCGATACCCGAAATGAAAGCGGGATCCAAGCACGGGTTCCAATGCTGTGTCTCGGTAAACGGAAGGCCCGGCGCCATGGCACGGAATCCTGCCAGTAGTCCCCAGGCTAATACCTTTGTACTGCTGCCGAATTCAACGCCAGGACCTGGACGATGAGAATAACCGGACGGCGTCACCGCGATCAGGATAACGCCAAACTCCGTTACAATTCGAAATTCGACCAGACAGCCACACGTGCGGGTCTATCAGTTGAAATGCCAGAGTACAAAAACGACTAAAATGCGAGGTTGCGGGGTAAGTTAACGAAACCAATAACGGAAAAGATTTGATTTAGATTCCTGATTTAGCCATATTCACATTCCATCGGTGCTAAAAATCGGGCTAAACTAGCTATTTTGTCGTGGCCTAACGAATTACCATGGCTCGAACACGGGCCAGCATAATAATGGCTTATCACTCTGAAAAACCTCTTGGCTTCTGATACGGAATAATAACGTGAACAAATCCCTACAACTCGCCGCACTGATGCTGACCTCCCTATTGTTACCAAGCCTTGCTCTGGGCATGGCTTCCACAGGAGAGGGCAGTCGGCTGGATCTCACCGACCACTGGGTGGGCTTTACGGCGCTGGCGATATTTGCGATTGCATACGGCCTGGTAATGGCCGAAGAATTTACCCATTTACGAAAGTCTAAACCGGTCATTCTGGCGGCCGGCATCATCTGGGCTCTGGTTGCCTGGGTCTATCACACCCATACGGAACTTCCGGTGGGAATGGCGGAACAGGCGGTCCGCCACAATCTGCTCGAATATGCGGAACTCATGTTGTTCCTGCTGGTGGCAATGACCTACATCAACGCCATGGATGAGCGCAATGTTTTCGAGGCATTACGCTCCTGGCTGGTACGCAAAGGTTTTGGATTTAGAAACCTGTTTTGGATCACCGGGGTACTGGCGTTCTTTATATCTCCGGTCGCGGATAATCTCACCACTGCACTCTTGATGTGCGCGGTGGTGATGGCGGTTGGTGGCACCAACAATAAATTTGTCCTACTGGCGTGCATCAACATCGTGGTAGCGGCCAATGCCGGCGGCGCCTTCAGCCCCTTTGGCGATATCACCACCTTGATGGTCTGGCAAAAAGCCATCTCCACACCCCAGGGGGCGGTTGACTTCTGGTCGTTCTTTCATCTCTTCATTCCCTCGGTCGTTAACTGGCTGGTACCCGCCACGCTCATGGTGATGGCGGTACCCAATGAACAACCCACGGGGGGTGGTGAATCCGTCGAGATGAAGCGTGGCGCCAAGCGCATCATGCTTTTGTTTCTGTGCACCATCACTACCGCCGTCAGTTTCCACAACTTCCTGCATATGCCGCCGGTCATCGGCATGCTCACCGGGCTGGCGTATCTGCAGTTTTTTGGTTACTACCTTAAGAAGACCTACCGCAAAGACCACCAACGTGCCGCGACCTTATCCGACGAAATGGAAATTGAGCACGACAGCCAGATGGGTGATGTGGTTGCCTTCGACGTGTTCCGCAAGGTAGCCCGGGCAGAGTGGGACACCCTGCTGTTCTTCTATGGCGTGGTGCTTTGCGTTGGTGGCCTGGGATTCATCGGCTATCTGGCAATGGCCTCTCAGCTGATGTACGTGGAATGGGGCGCCACCACCGCCAATGTGGCGGTAGGCGTGCTCTCGGCCATTGTCGACAATATTCCGGTGATGTTTGCCGTACTTACCATGATGCCGGATATGTCAGCCGGCCAATGGCTGTTGGTGACCCTTACCGCGGGCGTGGGCGGGTCCCTGCTGTCTATTGGGTCGGCAGCGGGCGTGGCTCTGATGGGACAGGCCCGGGGCAAATACACCTTCTTCGGACACCTCAAATGGACACCGGCGATCGCCCTGGGGTACGCTGCCAGTATTGTCTGCCATTTGTGGATCAACTCTGGCCAATTCTGATCTTGACGACGTTGGGCCGTTTGCCCCACCGGGATCGGGGGGCAAACGGCCGGATTTCCTGCCTGACTTCTACCCAGCCCCTCCGACGGGAATACCATAGAATTCTCTTAGCCGGCTATCGAAACCGCTAGCAGCGGGGCTTTCGACATTCCATGATATAGTCCTATCCTGCCCTCGGGCTGCTCCCGGGAAGACATTATAACGTATTGATTAGTATCACATATATATCACGTCAGGAGGATACCCTTGGAGGGGTTCTGATAAACAGACTTGCCAGATTAGGGAGAACAGTATGTCAAAGCAGCACCCAGTCATCGCCGTAACCGGTTCATCCGGAGCTGGCACCACGACCGTCAAGCGGGCATTCGAACATATCTTCTTTCGTGACGGTTATCGGCCGGCCGTAGTGGAAGGAGACAGCTTCCATTGCTTCGACAGGGCAACCATGCGCAAAAAGATCGTCGAGGGGTTGAGCCATTTCGGGCCCGAAGCCAATTGCTTCGATAAGCTGGTCGACCTGTTCAGGACTTACGGCGAATCCGGTACCGGCAACAAACGCTACTATCTACATAACCAGGAAGAGGCCGACCACCACAATACGCGCCTAGGCTCAAAGAAGAACCCCGGAGAGTTCACCCCGTGGGAAAAAATCGAAGAGGGTACCGATCTGCTTTTCTATGAAGGCCTTCATGGCCTGGCGGTAACCGAAAAATACAATGTCGCCCAATACGTCGATCTGGGGGTTGGCGTGGTTCCCATCGTTAACCTGGAGTGGATTCAGAAAATTTTCCGGGACAACGCGGAACGGGGCTACAGCGAAGAGGCTATTGTCGATACGATTTTGCGTCGCATGCCCGATTATATCAATCACATTACTCCGCAGTTTTCCCGCACCGACATCAACTTCCAAAGGGTACCCACCGTGGATACCTCGAATCCCTTCATCGCCCGCGATATCCCGATACCGGATGAGAGCTACGTGGTGATCAGATTTCGGGATCCTAAAGGGCTAAATACCAACTTCCCCTATCTGCTGTCGATGCTGGACGGCTCTTTCATGTCGCGCCGCAATACCATCGTCGTACCCGGCGGCAAGATGGGCTTTGCCATGGAGATCATCCTTCAGCCAATCATCGAACGCATGATGGCCTACCGCGGCTAATAATTGCGGTTACTTCGCCGGCTCCTCCAGGCATTGAGCCAAAGTGCCAACCAAAAGAGACAGTCCCCAGCAACGGGGACTGTTCTCACAAAACAACTGTCATAACAGGGGAAAAACCCTACCATTCACGGTAATCTCGCCATTGGAAAGGGTGGCGTTACTGACGAGGTTACCCGACTTTCGCACCAAGAACTGCTGTCTTAACAACCGCGCCAGCGTTTCTTGGGACTCATCCTTTACCAATGCCTGCCATTGCTCGGGGGAATCTAAGCCATTCCCGCTCGATTCCTCCCCGTTTTCACGCTCCTGCACCAGTCGCTGGGCAACTAACGCCTCCAGCAATGACGTGAATACCGACTCAGGCATCTTGAACGACAGTTCCCCCTCAAGCTTCCTCAGCGCCTTAAGGCCCAAGGATACCTGCTCCCAGCGGAGTCCAAGACTCCGAATCGAGAATCCGCCCTCGATCAACCCATCGGGTGTCACCACGCGAAGATCCTTTACCGCAAATCCCGGATCCTGAGCCAGGATGTCTGGGGCAACACTCATCAGCAATGTGGTCAATGCCATGCTCCGCTGGGCATCGGACATTGGATGGCCGCTCAGATCATGAACCGCTTGTTGGATACGCACCAATCCAGAACCGGAAAGGTTGGTCAATTCGAGCCGCAGGCTTCCCGGGCCGTACACCACGCCTTGTGTTTCCAGACGCTGTATGGCGTACACGGTCGCTCCGGACACCCGATTTTCCTGCTCCGAGCTGTCCAAATCCAATGTCACACCTTGGGCTCGGAGAGACCAGCCGGTTGTGGCATTGTCAACCGAAAACTCATCTAATCCAAAACGCCCGCTCCCCAATGTCAGGCCGCTATTACCAACCCAGGAGTTGGACCTGACACTAATCTCCCCCAATCTCACGGTTACCTGATCCTTGCCGGTAACACGGAGCCCTGGAGAGTTTAGCTTCCACTCGGCGGTCTTGGCAGCGGGATCGAACTGCAACTCCCCATCGAGACCGGCGAACGAAACCGATACACCGGATGACGCCTGGTCATCCGCGGCAGGGGGCAGAATCCATTTCGTATCCCCTTTGCCATTCAGCGTTACAAAGGTATGCAATTCAACCGTATAGGACTCCGGCAACAAACCGTCTGGCAGCGGCTGTACTTTACTCGTTATCTCGGCTAGCCCAGCGCCGTTCGAGGTCACCGGGCCGTGTGAAATCTCACTGCGTACGATGAACCCTTGGTGCCGCACACCTGGCCCGGAGGCAGGTAGATCCCTGGTAATTGGTAACTGGAAACGGGTCTCGGCCGCAGCACCGAACCACCCTCTATCGTAGTGATGGCTGAGGAGTTCGCCCCCTTCGTCCCGGACCTGATCCACTAGCGCCTGATAATAGGTTTCCGTCTTTTTTCCCACCACTACCTGAGCAGCAATTAGCGCCACCGCAGCAACCAAAAACAGGATTAGATATTTTCTCATGGCGTTAAGTGGTAACTAGCTGCACCGCCAGCCGGAAGAAACGGCTGCATCCAACCTATACAACTAACAGGCCCGCACCGGCTGCTGCCCTCGGCTCTGCGCGGCTATGACTGAACGCAAGATGGAAGGCACATCCAGCCCTGCCTCGGCCAATTGCTGATCACTGGTGGCATGTTCGATGAAACGATCCGGGAGGCCGAGATTGATCACCCGAACGGGCCGCGATGATTGAGCCAAAATTTCCATGACCGCTGAACCAGCCCCCCCTTGGACCACGTTCTCCTCAACGGTTACTAGCAGATCATGGCTATCGGAAAGTCTTCGCAACAACGCCTCGTCCATGGGTTTGACAAAACGCATATTGGCCACGGTTGCATCCAGTTTCTCCGCCGCCTCCATGGCACGGGCATGCATGCTCCCAAATGCCAAAAATGCCACTCCACGGCCCTCCCTCGTGATGACGCCCTCACCAATGGGCAGGGTATCTAAGGTATCCCTAACTGCCGCCCCGGGGCCCACCCCTCTTGGGTAGCGCACCAGTGCCGGACCGGGATATTCGTATGCAGTTTGTAGCATCAACCGGCATTCATTCTCATCCGCCGGCGCCATGATCAGCAGGTTGGGTATCGCCCGAGCGAAACTAAGATCGAAGCTCCCCGCATGGGTAGCACCGTCTGCGCCGACCTGCCCGGCCCGGTCCACCGCAAAGGTCACATCTAGATTCTGCAATGCCACGTCGTGTATCAATTGGTCGTAGGCACGTTGCAAAAAACTCGAGTAGATAGCCACTACCGGCTTTCCGCCCTCGCATGCGATCCCCGCCGCGAACGTCACCGCATGTTGTTCCGCGATCCCCACGTCATAGTACCTATTGGGGAATAACTTAGAAAACCGGACCAACCCTGATCCCTCACACATCGCTGGCGTTATCGCGATCAATCGCTCATCCGCCCGCGCTGCATCGCACAGCCAATCCCCGAATATCTGTGTGTAGCTGGGAGAAAGTGATTTGCTACGCGACTTGCCAGTCGCCGGATCGAAAGGTGTCACGCCGTGGTAAAAACAAGGATCAACCTCCGCCGGCCGATATCCCTTCCCCTTTGTCGTAACCACGTGCAGCAACCTTGGGCCCCGCATTGCCTTCATATTGGCCAGCGTGGTAACCAAAGTATCGAGATCATGGCCATCCACCGGCCCGATCGAGTTAAATCCCAGCTCCTCAAATAGGGTACCGGGCATCACCATTCCCTTGACATGTTCTTCCCAACGACCCATCAGCTCACTCAGATTGGGCAATTGGCTAAGCGCCGATTTACCTCCTTCCCTAACGGTCGTGTATAGCTTACCGGACAACACCCTGGCCAAATGATTTCGGAAGGCGCCCACCGGAGGTGAAATAGACATATCATTGTCGTTAAGCACCACCAGCAGATCCAGATCCAGTGCACCAGCGTGATTCAGTGCTTCGAAGGCCATTCCGGCTCCCATGGCGGCATCGCCAATTACGGCTACTACATGCCGTCGCTCACCGCGCTGCTTGGCTGCAGCCGCCATACCCAGTGCCGCTCCGATGGAGGTACTCGAGTGGCCAGTGCCAAAGGTGTCATAATCACTTTCATCCCTACGCGGAAAGCCGGATATTCCGCCCTGGCTCCGTAGCGACCCCATCTGCTGGCGGCGGCCGGTGAGTATCTTGTGAGGGTACGCTTGATGGCCTACATCCCAGACTAGCCGATCGTGGGGGGTGTCGAACACATGATGCAGGGCAATCGTCAGCTCGACAACGCCAAGTCCAGCAGCGAGATGTCCTCCGGTACTCGACACGGTTTCGATCAAGAAGCGGCGCAATTCATCCGCCAATCTCAACAACTCAAAGACAGTCAGCGGCTTTAGATCTATCGGATAGTCGATCGATGTCAGGAGTGGATAACGCGCTTGCGCCGCCCACCCACGTTCGTCGTTACGTGATGCCATTTCCGTTCTCTCAAGATTTAACCGGAATCCCCGCACAAACAAATTTGCCCAGAACCGGCATCTGTCTTCCAGTCCGCCCGCCCTGGGCATTCCACTACCGGTGCCCTAAGCAAGACACGCTTCTCACCGTTGCCCAACGACGGATAACTGCCTACCCACTCTAAGTCCGCCAGGACTCCATTGTAGCCCATCATCATTGGGTAGGTTCGAATTTTCACCCCCTGGCGCCCCATGGAAAATCTCCCGACAGCAAGAACTCCCGAAATGCCGTCGCGGAGGGGGAAAGGCGCTTCCCCTTTCGGTGGACAATGAACCATCGCCTCATCAATGGAAACCTCTCCACGGGTAACACCACTAGGCGTCCTGTCTCTAGTTCAAGCTCGACCGTATGGATTGAAACCACACCCAACCCCATACCGGCCCGTACACCCTGTTTAATGGCCTCGTTTCGAGTCATCTGCATTCCCTGCCGTAGCTCCAGTTTCTGGTCTTGAAAGAAACCCTCCATGGCGAGACGGGTCCCGGATCCCGGCTCGCGCATAAGGAATACTTGATCGCTCAGCTCCTTTAGCGCCACCTGCGAGCGTCCCGCAAGCGGGTGGGAAGGCGCAGCGATCACCACCAAGGGATTATCCATGAACGGCTCAGCCTCTAACTGCAACCCTTCCGGAGGGCGCCCCATCAACACCAGATCTTTTTCGTTTTTTTCCAACAACCTCATCAGATCTTTTCGGTTGCTAACCTCCAAGGTGAGTTGAATCGCCGGATACCGCCGGGAAAACGCACCTAAGGCGCCCGGAGCAAAGTAGTTGACAGTGCTGGCAACCGCGATGTCCAGCCGCCCCCGATTCACGCCCTTGAGAGATTCCAGCACCTCCTCCACCTCATCCAACTCCGAGGCAATTCGTAGCCCGTATCGGTGTAACTCCCGACCCGCTTCGGTGAGGTGAACCTGTTTCCCCAGCTTCTCGAATAGCGGCAGACCCACATTTTCCTCCAGTTGGCGAATCTGCATGGATACCGCCGGTTGGCTGAGGAACAGTGCGTCGGCCGCGCGGGTGAAGCTGAGGTGTGTTGCCACCGCCTCAAAAACCTTCAATTGCCGAAACGTCAGATGCATCCTATCTCCAATGGGTCTATGGGCGAGCGATAGCGTTACCGGGCGTGGTTCACTCCAAGCTTTCATACTGGGCGCCAAAGGCCGAGTGCCGTTTCCAAATCATAGACGACCGGCTCTCCAGGCGTGTTGGCGGCGTCCTGATCGCAGGGTACGAGTCCTCAAGCTACGAGGTCCTCAGCCTCCGGGGTGATGAGATAAGATTGTGGCTTGACGAACGCCCGAGTGACCAGTTCCACTCGGCGGCACTAGAATGAGCGACAAAGGCATTATGCCAATGGAATATCGAGATATGAAGAGCCAACAATTTGCCAGTGATAATTACTCGGGGATCTGCGAACGAGCGTGGCTCGCGATGGAAAAGGCCAATAGCGGACATACTCTAGCCTACGGTGAAGATCCCTGGACCCAACAGGCGGCAGACAAGCTACGGGAGTTGTTCGAGTGTGACTGCCAGGTATTTTTTGTATTTAACGGGACCGCCGGAAACTCATTGGCACTGGCTTCGATGTGCCAATCCTATCATGGCATCATATGCCACGAGACCGCCCACATCGAAACGGATGAGTGTGGAGCGCCCGAATTCTTCTCCAACGGCGCCAAGTTACTGATTGGCCCGGGAGCCTATGGAAAGCTAACACCCGATACCGTGACCTCCATCGTCAGCCGGCGATCTGACATTCACTACCCACGCCCCAGGGTGCTCTCACTCACCCAGGCCACGGAACTGGGAACGCTGTACACGCCAGCGGAGTTGGGAGAGCTTGGGAGGACATCCAAGTCCCTCGGATTGCGCGTCCACATGGACGGTGCCCGTTTTGCCAACGCGGTAGCTTCGATCGGGTGCAGCCCCCGTGAGATCAGCGTCGATTGCGGGGTAGATGTGCTCTGTTTCGGCGGTACCAAAAATGGCATGGCGGTGGGTGATGCAGTGATCTTTTTTGACACCTCGCTGGCGGAAGACTTTGCCTGGCGGTGCAAACAAGCCGGACAGCTAGCCTCAAAAATGCGATTTATTTCAGCGCCTTGGACTGCCATGCTGGAAGATGGCAGCTGGCTGACAAACGCTCGCCATGCCAACCGGTGCGCCCAGCTCTTGGAAACCAATCTGCGGGAGATTCCTGGGGTTGAGCTCCTGTTCCCCCGCCAAGCCAATGCGCTGTTTGTCACTATGCCAGAACCGGCACTCAAACAGTTGCGGAAAAACGGCTGGCATTTCTATACCTTTATAGGCGTAGGGGGCGCCCGGTTTATGTGTAGCTGGGACACCACTGAAGAGTCGATTGCCAGATTGTCTCGGGACATTGCCGAGGCAGTAGAGTGCTATTGCTGATCAACTCAAGGATGATTCTCGCTCCCAGCACAGAATCCGATTATTGGCGGGCATCCGGTAATCCCCTTGCGGGATCATACCTGCCCGATCCGCCAATGCATTAAGCTCCTCGGCATTTCTGATGCCACTATCCGGATCCCGGGATTTCAACCAAGAATCAAATCGGGCGTTGCTATCACTGGTGTAACGCCCTCCATAATTGAAGGGCCCGTACAGGGCAAAGCGGCCGGATTGGGGCAACAGGGCTCCCGCCCCTTCAAACATCGCCTCGACTTCGGGCCAATGCATGATGTGAGCAGTGTTCGCGGAAAAGATGCCGTCGATTTCAAGCGACGGCCAGGGATCGGCGATGACATCCAAACATATCGGCGCGCGGGTATTGGGCAATGCCGCCTCGTCCAGCCACATTTGGATACCCTCATGATGGGCTTTGCGGTCACTAGTATGCCACACCAGATGGGGCATCCGCGACGCAAAATAGACAGCGTGCTGACCGGTACCGCTGCCGATCTCCAGGATACTCCGACATCTTGCGAATAGGGGCATGATAGCCTCCAGTATCGGATCCCGGTTTTGCTCACATGACTCGGCGTAAGGTTTCACGGTCTGAACTCCTGACGATAAGGGGAGGCAGCCTCCAACCCGGTGATATAATCCATTATCGCCTCCTGCTCCCGACGCACGTAAGCGGCAATAGGCTGGCGAAATCTTTCATCCTCGATCCAGTGCGCCGACCGGGTTAGCGTCGGAACAAATCCCCGTGCCATCTTGTGTTCACCCTGAGCCCCGGGCTCAAATCGGCGCAATCCTCGCTCGATACAGAATTCAATGCCCTGGTAATAGCAGGCCTCGAAATGCAGCGCATCCATCCACCTTAGGCACCCCCAGTGGCGCCCATACAAAGTGCTGTCACTACAGTACATCAATGCCCCGGCGACACAATGGCCTGCCCGGTCATCGGCCAGCACCAGGACTATACGATCGGGAAGCCGTGCTGCCACTTCCCGAAAAAAATCAAAGTTGAAAGTGGGAATTCCCCACTTTTGCTCGAAGGTGCGATTGTAAAACCGCGAGAAATTCCTCCAGTCGTTGTCCGTCGCCTCGCTCCCCGAAAGACGCCTCAGCCTTACCCCCGAGTCACGCACCCGGCGCCGTTCTTGGCGGATATTCTTACGTTTCTTGGCGGTCAAACGGTCAAGAAACTCGTCAAAATCCCGGTAACCTGGATTGTGCCAATGGAATTGACAATCGTACCGGCTTAACAACCGCGCGCTCATCAGGCGGTGCTCCTCCGGTAGAGGAAACAGGCAGTGAAAACCACTGGCGCCCAGCTGGGGGATTAGTTCCAAGACCACCTGTAACAATAGCGGCTGCATCCAGTCTTCGTCCTTCTCAAGACAGAGCAACCTTTGCCCCATGGCCGGCGTGTACGGAATAGCGGAAACCAACTTTGGGTAATAGGCGAGCCCTGACCGGGAGTAGGCATCAGCCCAGGCTTGATCAAATACAAACTCACCATAAGAATTGTATTTCTCGTAGAGCGGCATGGCACCTAACAACCCCCCGGGACCGTATATTCCCAGGTGCCTGGGCAACCATCCAAATCCTTCCCCGACACATCCATGCCGCTCCATCGCGTGGAGAAATTCATACCGAAGGATGGGATTATTGTCCTGAATCAGCCGATTCCACTGGTCTGCGGGAATCTCATCGATGCGCTCATGAACCCTAACCTCCACCCGCGGCGGGGCCCCGGCAATAAGCTGCTCACCGGTTGGTTCCAGACTAGATGGGCTCACTGGGCCAGTCTGCCTCATCCTCGCCAATGATCTCACTCTCCGCCTTACCAAGATTTACCCACGTGCTTGCCGCTGGACTGCCATAAAGCGTATCGACATAAGCGCGGGATACGGGCTCCAGAGGGATCTGATAACTCACGAAACGCATTACGACCGGGGCGTACATGCAGTCGGCAATACCGAACTCTCCAAACAGCCAGGGCCCGCCCTGTCCATACCGATCACGGCAGTAGCGCCAGATGGACAGCACGCGCTGGATGTCCCGTAGCGCCTCCTGACTCGGTTGAAAGCCCGGAAACTTACGCCTGCAGTTCATCGGTAATTCACGCCTAAGACCAGGGAAACTACTATGCATTTCGGCACAGACCGATCGTGCCTGGGCACGGGCTTCCCTATCTTGCGGCCAGCCGTTGCACTCGGGAAATCGCTCGGCAAGGTACTCCAAAATAGCCAATGAATCCCATACCTGAAGCCTATCATCAAGGAGCACCGGCACCTTACCATCTGAAAAGTAAGGGGCTAGTTCTTGGCCCATGCTTTCCGTAAACAGGGAGATCTTCCTTACTTCGAAATCGATACCATGCTGTTGAAGAAACAACCAGGGTCGTAGCGACCAGGATGAATAATTGCAGTTGCCTATCACTAGGGTCAATCGGGACATGTCCGTTTCTCGGATTAGTGGCTCTGTCCCAGCCTACCTCAATTGCCACCATTGACTCTATAATCCACACCAACTTATTTTTCGCTCAGATACAGAACTCATCCATGCGCTACCCAACTGATGACCTCCGTATTCAGGAGATTGGTGAACTCATCTCCCCAGCCAGGCTATCCACCGATCTGCCGGTCACCGAGCCGGCTTCGATAACCGTTTACCATGCCCGCCAATCCATCCATCGCATTATCCACGGAGAAGATGACCGTCTCATCGTGGTTGTTGGCCCCTGTTCAGTGCACGATCCCCAGGCTGCGCGAGACTACGCGGAGCGACTTAACCAAATCCGCCCGGCGCTCGAAAGCGAACTGATGATCGTAATGCGGGTATACTTCGAGAAGCCCCGCACCACGGTCGGCTGGAAAGGGCTCATAAATGATCCGGGATTGAATGGGACATTTCATATCAATTCCGGTCTGCACTTGGCACGTCAACTGCTGCTGGACATCAACAATATGGGGCTTCCCGCCGGCACCGAGTTCCTCGATCTGATAAGCCCGCAGTATATCGCCGACTTGATCAGTTGGGGGGCCATAGGGGCGCGTACTACCGAAAGCCAGGGCCACCGCGAGCTAGCCTCCGGGCTATCCTGCCCCGTAGGATTCAAAAATGGGACTAACGGTACGCTGAAGATCGCACTGGATGCGATCCGCTCCGCCTCTCAGCCCCACCACTTTCTATCCGTCACCAAAGATGGCATGTCGGCTATCTTTGGCACCAGCGGCAACGACGACTGCCACGTAATTCTGCGAGGAGGAATCCGTCCCAACTACGATACCGAAAGCATAAACATCTCCGCGGAAGAAATGGAGAATGCCGGATTCAAGCCCCAGATGATGGTGGATTTTTCCCATGCCAACTCTCGGAAACGCCCCGACAAACAACTCGATGTGGGGCGCGACGTGGCGGGACAGATTGCGCGGGGGGACAGAAGAATCATCGGCACCATGGTTGAAAGCTTCCTGGTGGCAGGTCGCCAGGACTGGAGGGCGGATCAGGAGCTTGTATATGGGCAGAGCATTACCGACGCCTGCATCGGTTGGGAGCAAACCGAACCGTTGCTCCAGGAACTGGCAGAGGCAGTCAGAGCCCGGCGAGAGCGATGAGGCGCCCTCCCCTCGGATAGCCCCCTAGGGGGATCTATTGGCGAATCTGTGAGGGGGCTTGACTGCGTCCTGGAGGGTAACATCCTCGTGGCTTCGATCCTGATTGTCACCATCCCCGGACTCGCTATAATGATCCATTCGACTTTGCCCCTGCCAAAACTATATCGACTAGGAGGAATCGGGATGGACAAAGAAGACGAGAGACCGGAAAAGAAAAACAAGCCCTACAAGATACCCAATGACCTGTATGTAAAGGAACTTGTCAAACTCCAAGTTGAGTTGGTCAAGCTCCAAGAATGGATCAAGCACAAAGGCTTGAGGGTTGTGGTCATCTTTGAGGGGCGCGACGCCGCCGGTAAGGGCGGGGTCATCAAGAGGATTACCCAGTTCCTAAGCCCCCGGGTATGTCCGGTGGTCGCTCTAGGTACCCCAACCGAGCGTGAAAAGAGCCAGTGGTACTTCCAGCGTTATGTCCCCCATCTCCCTGCAGCCGGTGAAATGACGCTGTTTGACCGGAGTTGGTATAACCGTGCCGGTGTGGAGCGGGTAATGGGTTTTTGCACCGAAAGTGAGTACGAAGAGTTTCTGCGGTCCTGCCCGGAATTTGAACGCATGTTAATCCGCTCGGGTATTATTTTGATCAAGTACTGGTTCTCGGTCAGCGATGAAGAACAGGACCGGCGTTTCAAGAGCCGCCTCACAGACCCCCTTAAACGCTGGAAGCTCAGTCCGATGGACCTCGAATCCCGTAGCCGCTGGCTTGAATACTCCAAGGCAAAAGACGCGATGTTCGCCTACACCGATATAAAACAGGCCCCTTGGTATGTGGTCAACGCCGATATCAAAAAGCATGCCCGCCTGAACTGTATCCGGCACTTGCTGAGCATGATTCCGTATCAGGATGTAAGCCCGGAGCACATCACGCTTCCCCATCGGCAGGAAAACACCGGATATGTGCGGCCACCGATCGATGAGCAAACCTTCGTCGAGGACTTTTACAGTTCACCTGAAAAAACTGAACAGGCAATCGGCACGGAATTCAAACCCCATCACCTAGGGTAAGTGGACAGCGTAGGGCGCTCAACACAATGGGCGCCCTTTATGTCTCGAAACCGGCGGCGCGGTACCAACGTTGAGCCTCTTCTAGATCTTGCTCGACTCCCTGTCCCTGTTCATACATCATGGCCAGAGTGGTCTGTGACCCAGCCAACCCTTGTTGGGCGGCCAGTTTGAACCACTCCGCGGCTTTGGCCCCATTCTGATCGGCACACTCGCCCTCCAGATACATAAACCCTAACCCATGCTGAGCCAGGGCGAGCCCCGCTTCCGCCGCCGCCTTCATGTATTTGAACGCCATCAACTGGTTGACCGTCATACCCAGCCCGTTCTGGGCCATGATCGCCATGCGGTACTGGGCCTCGGCATTTCCGTCCTCCGCTAGGCGCGAAAGGGCCTGCGCGGCCTTGGCGAAGTTCTTGCCCTCGAATGCGGCTATGCCGCTACTCAACTCCATGGATAAGGGGTCGTTGTCACTCATCATTGTCTCCCACGCTGCACTGCAAACCAATCGCATACCCTATTTTGTCACAGTTTGGCCGCTAAACTCTTTTCTTCTCACCGCGTTCACGGGAGTAGTGCGGCATTGGCACCCGAGGGGAAGATGTGATCCGACATCCGAGAAGTCGCGAGATCCTACGTATTTTCGCACCCCGTAGAGCGGTACAAATCGATAGTTGCTAAATCCAACCAGGGTTTGGCCGTTATGAAAATAAGTAATGTCTCAAGGCTTGGGAAGCAATACTGTAGATTTCGTCGCTTGATAGATTCTTTAATACTATCTAAGCTTTACTGGTGAACACTATGAATCTTAGCACTATTTCATCTCGACGATTGCGCGCTCTATGGTTTGTGGGCGGGCTGTTCATCTGTTCCGTGCTGGCTATTCAGCCTCGCGGAACAATGGCGGGAGATGCCAACCTGGCGCAGCAAAGGGCCGAATTTCTCGCCGCAGAACGTGCCTATGCGAAGGGGCAAGGTGCCGAATACGCGCGGTTAAAATCCCGCCTGACCAGCTACCCACTGTACCCATACCTGGAGTACCAAGAACTAAAGAAGAATATTGGTAACACCGACAAGCAGGCCGTCAGGTCCTTTATCGACAGCCATCCAAAATCTCCCCTGTCCGACAGTCTGCGTCGGCACTGGTTGACCGAATTGGGTCGCCGTCAGGCATGGCGTGAGTTAATCGAATTCTATGCCCCCGACAGCAGCAGCGAACGGCGCTGCCTATATCTTCAGGCATTGCTGCAAACCGGCAGATCAGAAGAGGCCCTTACTCAAACCGAGCCAGTCTGGCTTAGCGGCAGCTCCAGGCCCAAGGCATGTGACCCGGTTTTCGATGCCTGGCGCGATAACAACCGGCTCAGCACGCAGCTGGTATGGCAGCGTATCGAGTTAGCAATGGCGCAGCGCAACACAAGGCTGGCAGCCTATTTGGGCCGCTACCTTCCTATCGAGGAGAAACCCTGGTTGGCGTTATGGCTTGATACTCAAAAGAATCCCACCAAGATTCTCGATACGTCGGCGTTCGCCAAGCAACACCCTCTTCGGGAACATATTCTGATCTTCGGGCTGGAACGACTCGCGAGGAATAATCCCCGCCGGGGAGCCGAAGCCTGGCAACAACTGGAGAACCACCACACCTTCACCGAGCCGCAACGATATCAGGCAAACCGGGCACTTTTGATTGCCCTAATGCGTATTGACGCCCCCGACTTGCTCGATAAACTCGATGCATTCACCCCCGACGAGGATGACGAGTATTTTCACGAAAAGCGCATTCGAGAGGCCTTGGCGCGTCAAGCCTGGCCCCGCATGTTGGCTTGGATCGAGGCACTCCCTCCCAGTCTTTCAGAAAGGGAAAACTGGCGTTACTGGCGGGCCAGGGCCCTTGAGCAGGTAGGCAGAATAGGGGCATCCAAGCTGCTGTACAAAGAACTCGCGAACGAGCGCAGCTACCATGGATTTCTTGCCGCGGATCGTATCGGCAGCCCATACAACCTGGACCACCAACCACTGGCGGTGCCGGAACCCATACTGCGCGATGTTGCCGCCCGCCCTGGTTTCAAAAGGGCTAAGGAGCTGGTTGTGCTCGGCCGCTTAATCAGTGCCAGACGGGAATGGCGCAATGCCATCGAGGAGCTTTCTATTCCCGAACTCCAGGCAGCCGCTAGACTGGCGAAGACCTGGGGGTGGCACTCCCAAGCAATCTTCACATTGGCAAAGACCGGCTATTGGGACGATCTCGAACTGCGTTTCCCGTTGGAGCACCAAAAGAACATCGAAGCGGCGGCGGGCAAACAACAACTCGACAAGGCCTGGGTTCTTGCCGTGATCCGGCAAGAGAGCGCCTTTTCTCCGGATGCAGTCTCACGGGCTGGCGCCCGCGGACTGATGCAGCTCATGCCGGCCACCGCGAAAGCGACGGCAAAAGCAATGAAACGTCACTCACCTTCCCGCGGCGACCTGCTCATACCGGCTACTAACATCGATATTGGCACGGCCTATTTGCGCATGGTGTATGACAAGCTGAATGACAACACCGTGTTGGCGATCTCTGCTTACAATGCCGGCCCGCACCGGGTGGACCGTTGGCTCCCCGAAAAAACATTGGAAGCCGACATCTGGATCGAGACCATCCCCTTTACTGAGACCCGACGCTACACGGAGCGAGTATTGGCGTATTCCGTGATCTATGACGAGCGGCTGGGCAACGAAGTTGCCAAAATCACCAGCCGCATGCCCAGCGTGCTCCCCCGCAAAGGCCTTGTCGCCCAGGGAGAAGGCGATACGAAAAAAGTTAGTGCAGATGATAACGCGTCGCTTTAGTGTTGTCGCCTTGAAGTGCCGACTCCTCGGGAGTGTTGTGGTCAAGACCCTCGCGGATCCGGGCCTGTATCTTCTCGATTAGTTCCCCGTGGGTCACCACCTGGTAAAAGCGCTTCCCAAATTGCTGACCATCCCCTGGTTTGCCGCCATTCCAGGTCCGAACTGCACCTTCCCGCACCACTACCCATTGCGTCTTCCCCTGGAGATTTGAATAGGTTCCCGCGTAGAAACGAGACCCCCCTTGATAATAGTTCTCATCCAATACTATTGGATACATTGCAATCTCTGACTGGAGTTTCACGAACGCCGGAGTATCTAGCTCGATGCCGTTGACGTTGTAACGCACCAAGCCATCCCCGCTCTGTTTTTCGGGAATCGTCAACCCACTAGCGGCCACTACCTCTACACCGTCTCCGATGGCTTCACCCAATTCACTTCGCCGAAGCAACGCGGAACACGACGACAATTGATCAGCCCTGTTGATGGCCGGGGAAATCATAATTTCCCGAAGTTCATCATAGAGGAAGGTGGGGGCTTCCGGTACGTAGGCGATACCCAGTCCCAGCTCTAACTCCGGAAGACCATTCTGGCGGCTGCTAAAATTTCTGGCCTCCACAACCTGCAGAATCTTGTGGGCCAAACCACATGCCAGCGCCACACAAAGCCCGCGCCTTGACGAGCCTTCGTAGTCGAACACACTGAGAATTACAGCATCACCTTCCACAAATACCTTTCTGGCCCCGTATTCCCGGAGTAGTTTGTTGATAGGCTCGAAAAAATTGATGCTGAAGTGAGAAGCGGGGTTAAGGTGTTTCTTTCGTAACTCACGAATAATGGACGTGGAACCCCGAACATCCGCCTTTAGTACCGCGTGCCCTCTTATGCGCTGCTGATCAGATTGTTGATCCGCCCCGGGAATAAATTCATTGAGAGTACCGTTACCTCTGGATAACTCCATATCCGCTTGACGTATCAAGATACGTATACTCTTCATGACCCGGTGGGAATGGTAAGCCAACTTTAGGTCGCGCCGAAATACGGTGAAATCGACAATAAACCGAAGTAGCTGTCCGCGACGCTGCCCTCCTGGCATGCGCCTTATCTTGGAGGCTCCCTGATCGAGTAATTTCAGCGAACGCTCGAGATTGACCTGAGAAGACAGATTGCGGAGCCGGCGTATGGCGCTCTTTCGGGTTAGATCTCCCGCCAGATATTGAGCGATCAGCCGCACCGGCAAAACTCCCCCCAATTGCCGGTAATAGTCCGGAGCCAGACTGCTGGCCAAGATTTTTGACTCCAAGCCGTGCTTCCTCAATCCCACGAGGATCTTCCTTATGGTCCTGCCGTGAAATCTTGCCCAATGGTCATCGTTCCAATAGGCCCCCGCATCCGGTCCTAGACTCAGCGGCACTTGTCGCTGGGGCCGTGTAGACTGGATGAACCGCTCCATATTCTCGGGAAAATCCAACCACGAGTGGCACTCCTGCTCGTATTCGGCTCGTTGCAGGCTCGGCTCCAGCAGGCTCTTCACCTCATAAAAGCCCGGCAATACCTCGGGATCCGCATGCTCCCTCAGCACGCCCACCCCAGTTTTTGGCTTGCCATTCCCGCCAGTTGCCGACACTGGCAACTCGGTTGGCCAAACCGGTGACGGAAGATAATCGCCAAACACAGACGTCACCAGCCGATTAACCGTGTCGAATACCCGTGGATTTTCTTTATCGGTAAAGGCGATTGTGTAGTCATGCATCAATTGCTCGTCTGCCCACAATGACGGCATGATCGTCATCGGATTGGCAAGCAGCTGCCGAGGTGCCGGCCAGGGACATTGCAGCGAAGAGTCCCGCTGCTTGCTCAACTGCATTTCCTCGATCTTTAGCAACTCCTTCATGAGCTTGCGGATAATCCGATAGCGCAGTGCAGAATCTTCTTTAGAGAGCACCACCAAGCGTTCGTGAATCTCCACCGCTCGGCCACTCGATTGCCGCTTACTACTTTCCCTCGACGTCTGCATCTGTCCCCGCAGACGTTCAATCTCCAATCCCAACACCTGGAACAGGAACTTGATGACGCTAAACTGCAGGAGGGGAATTGCCGCCAACCGCGATGTTTCCCGCACCATGTTCACGGCGAGTGTCATCATGCCGATATACTCATCCCGAACAACCTGCAAATCGGTAGCTGATACGTTGGTGCGGCTACTACCCCAGCGCTGATCCGCAACAAACTCCAGCAGTTCCTGGCGAACCAACAAATGGGTGTGCTCCATAAACCTGGGGCTTAGCGCGACATCGATATGGGTATTGTCAATACCCTTGGACATTCCTTCCGTGCGGGGACCGAGGGTTTCCTGGATAAAAAACGGGGCAATAAACGCCTCAGGTTCGGGCTGCCAGTAAAATCGTTTTTTCAGATTTTCGAACATGGTCCCTACTATACTTGCGCTGGCCGACGCCACGGGCGTTTGCGCTAAGATTGGAGAATCTGTGGCAAGCTTACTGGTTGCCGATAAACCTCCTCAGCGCAACAGGGCGCTGACCACCCGGTCCTCAAGCTCGATACGGCTGGCCAATTCGGCCCCCAGCAGTGATAGATCCTCGTCTAGTTGCTCCTGGGGCTGCCCGTGGTCATTGGAATCGTACTTATCGTTAAAGGCCACGGATAACTCCGCCACCTCTGCGATTCTTGGATACACCTCTTCGGCGACCTTAAGTACTTCGGATCGACGCTCATCGCCCTGGCTGATTCGGTTGTAGACCTCAAAGTGCCCAAAGGCGATATAGTCCATGAGGATCTGGCAAAACCTGCGCAGTTGCTTCTTATTGGAACGGTCGGGCGTATAGGGTTCCAGCCCCGCAAGTTGGCAGTAGAGCACCCACATCTCCTGGCGCTCGGCAAGCCACTTGTCGACCATCTCCCGGGTACGCACACGCCTGTCAGAGGCCATTTCTTTTCCCTTCACCATGGACCTTGATCCTAAGCTGTCGTTTGATTGATATAATTTGCAAATGATTCTATCACAACTGGACTCAAGCTAAATGTATCCTCATGGGGCCAGCACTATCCGCTCCCGCATGAGTGGCCGGAAAAAGCAGATGGCTAATTGCAACAAAATCGGAAGTCGCCATCTTAAATCTCACACCTTGTACGCCGTGGATTGAGTAGCCAACAAATGACTGAATTTAAAGCCATCGTGCTGTTAATCCTGATATCTGCAACAACCGTATACGCCGACGCAAACCGGTACCGGCCAATGGCCGAGTCCATGTTCGACATGATGGATGCGTTTTCGACGGCCTATCAAAATCGCCAAGGACACCGGGAAACGTCCTCCTCGGCCTGGCCGGGAGTCAGCTCAGGCTGGGCGCAAACCCCCTCCCAATGGGGCAACTCCCTTCCCATGTCACCGGGCGGCCCCCAGTGGTGGATGTATGGCAGTCAAATGTTCCCGGGGAGCGGCTGGAATTCCTATCTTCCCGGCCCGTATGCTCCTGGTTTCCCGACCGGACAGATGTGGCCATCCCCGGCAGCGGTTCCCTATGTGACACAATCCTCGCCACTTAACGGCGCCTGGCTGGGTCAGACGGGGGAACGGCTACTAATCCGCGACGGCCGTTTTCACCTTTCACGCTATACCCGCGGATCCCGAGAAGGTTATCTGCGGATATTGGACAGCAGTCGGGTCCTGCTCACACCGAGTTCTGGAGGCAATGCGGTGGCGTATGAATACGCAATCAAAGATGACCGCCTGGTACTACGGGACCCCCAGCTGAACCTGCTGCTGTTCCGGCGAGCCGAAGGCAGGTGACACGCCGAGAAACATGGCCGACTTGCAGGCATCCTGCATGGGAAGGTAAAAAGTACACTGTCGGCGACTGAACCCGCTCATCAAAATGAGGCAACAAGCGTGAAATCAAGAAAAGTATGCATTCTCGGAGGAACCGGCTTTGTCGGCCGGCACCTGATTTACCGTCTGACTTCCCAGGGAGTATGCTGCCGGATTCCGTCACGCCATCCCCAACGCCATCGTACCCTGGGACTATACAACGCTACCGAACTGGTTCAGTGCGATCCGTTTCAGGACGACCAACTCAATGCCGCGGTAACCGGTTGCGATACGGTGATCAATCTCACCGGAATACTAAACGAAGCGCATTCGGGAACCGATTTCCAACGGGTGCATGTAGAATTGACTGAGCGAGTGGTTAAGGCTTGTGGTAACGCCGGGATCGAACGACTACTACACATGAGCGCACTCAACGCCGACGAAACTGAGGGTCCCTCGGATTATCTCAAGACCAAGGGTCGGGCCGAGAACCTAGCGCATACCCTGGGTTTGCCCCAGCTCAAGGTAACCAGCTTTCAGCCCTCGGTTATCTTTGGGCCCGGCGACAGCTTCTTCAACCGTTTTGCCGATTTACTCAAGGCCATCCCGGGCCCCTTTCCACTCGCCTGCCCGGAAGCCCGGTTTGCCCCCGTCTACGTTGGAGACGTCACCCAAGCATTTAGTCACGCGCTGAACAATGAGGGCTGCTGGGGAAAGCGTTACCAATTGTGCGGACCCCAGATCTTCACGCTGAGGGAGTTGGTCGAATACACGGCAACCCAGCTAGGACTGGAAAAGCGAATATTTGGCTTGAGTGATGGCATGTCGAGACTGCAGGCTAGGATAATGGACTGGGTCCCCGGCAAACCCTTCAGCTCGGATAACTATCGATCCCTGCAGATCGATAGCCTGTGTTCCCAAAATGGCTTGGAGAAACTGGGAATCATGCCTGCCACCATCGACAGCGTGGTGCCCTTTTATCTTTCCGAAAAATCCGAGCGGCGCCGTTATCAGTTGCTGCGAAAGCTCGGCTGACGACCCTCCGGCAGTTGTTTGGCGCCGGTGGCCTGAGCTATTCGGGGAGGAATCAGCGGCCGCTCGCAGCCCGGGATTGGGATAATGGCGGCCTCGGGTACAGGGGGATTTTCTTCCTCCGCCTCACGCAGCAATTGCATTAGATGCTGCTTGCGCGCCTGGGGCGGCAGTCTCCCCAGGTCGGTGACCGCCCGATAAAACCGTCCTAGATTTTCCCCGGACTGGGTATACAGCCGTTCCAACGCGGGCATCCAGTGCTCATAAGTCGCTACCGAGGCAAGCCGGGCATTGTTGAGGGGGGTTTTAAACCAGTAGTCAAAACCAGAGTATCCGTCCCAGTCTTGTTTGAAAATCTCATAATCCTTTCGAAGCATGGAGAACAAATGTGATTTGCACTCCAGTTTCGCGGCATCGGTAATCGGCTGTGCATAAACCCCTTCCAACCGCCCTCGAGTTGCCATCAGCATGCCTACGAATGCCCGCTCCCTTACCCTGCTAACGCGCCAAATACCCATCGACGAGGGATCTCCCTTGGCTTCAAGCCAATGTTGAACACCGATTTGCTGGACCTGGTTGGCAAAAGCTTCATTGAATGCGCTATCACCCGGAACATAAAGCTTCTGGTGGGCCAATTCATGAAAGATGAGGCCAGCGATTCGCCAATCGGCCCAACCCAACAGAGTCCCGGGTATGGGATCATCAAACCAACCCAGTGACGAGTAGGCCGGAACCGGATCCACCGCCACATCTAACCCTTTCCGCTCCAGAGATTGCCGTTGGTCAAGGGCGTCCTGTCGATCGAAAAACCCCCGGTAACTGGCGCATCCGATCACCGGATAGCACCATTCCTCGGGATACACCGACAATGGTCCGGTGGCGACCACACTCCAAACCAGCGCCTCGCCTTCCACCTCGACATAACTGCGATAGCTGCCATTGTCGGGTAGCTCTAAGACCTGGGAGGCAAAATCACGGATCTCACTCACGAGGATCAATTTTGACCTAAGCCGCTCCGGAGTATCCCGCTCCTGAATCAATCCAACCACCGATTGCCGTTTTGCCATCAGGGCCAGATGCCCGGAAACCGCCTGGGAATAGTAGTTAAGGGTGGCACATGCATTCATCATCATGGCGACAATCGCCAACCATAGCAGTCCGACGCCTGTGCGTCCGGGTGGTGCCCACCAGACGCCCCGGGGAGCTTTTCTCACTTCTCCCGCCGGCGCGGTCACCTTACACCCTACAACCGGTCAAGCCGGTTTTGGAATGAAAACCCCAGAAGAGATTGGGACAATCCACGACACAACCCCAGTACCTTGAACCGCTCCCCCATCTCAGCGGGTAGCGTTAGGCGCTTGACCCCCTGCATCAGCTGTATATGGGCGCGGGTGTCCTCCGGATCCGACTCCGCCAGCAACCGTTCCAACCCGCACCCCAA
The DNA here is from genome assembly GCA_020445415.1 of Gammaproteobacteria bacterium. GTDB lineage: Bacteria > Pseudomonadota > Gammaproteobacteria > Chromatiales > Chromatiaceae > HKST-UBA178. The sequence continues at coordinate 69,647 of JAGRGP010000030.1, forward strand.
CAGGAACATGGCTTGCGTGTTGAAACCACAGACCCTGAGCCCCGCGTCAACAGCGGCCGTGGCTAGGCCGGTAAAATCGACATTAGCGGTTATGTCCTGCAGACCGGGATAGTACAAAGGGTCGGAATGAACGCGATGCCGGTAATGGCACATCAGGGTACCGCGATCACGCTGGGGATGGTAAAACTCTCGCCGGCTATATCCATAATCGATCAATAAGATAAGGCCCTCCTCGAGACAGCCCGCCAATGCCTCGACCCAAAGGGGAGCTCTCATGTTGAACTCCGACTCGTAGTCTTCCGGGGTAAAGCCGAGTTCGTCAAACAGCCCCTTAACCGCCGATTCCAGGACGGGTGCGGGACTCTCCCATACCAGGACCGGACGCCCCCTCCTATCCCGGGCGACATACTGCTCCCAAATCCTGCCATGATCGATTCGAAACCGGTGCACCGGCATCGCATCGATCAATTCATTAGCCAGTACAAAGCCTCGAAATCCGGGTTCGGGCAAGCGCTCCAACCACACCACCCGATCTACCAAACCGGGTACCGATCTTTCGAGATAAGCTCGCTGGCGATTCCGCAAATCGGGACTGACCTCGAGAATGGCATAGCGTTCGGGCAGACAACCCAGGGTTTCCAATTCCGCCAACAGACCAGCCGCCAGGCGGCCAGAACCGGCTCCGAACTCCAGAACCTCCCCTCCCCCCAGACCTCCCAAGATCTGTCCGCATTGGTTCGCCAAACAGCGCGCAAACAGGGGAGAGATTTCCGGGGCGGTAACAAAATCTCCAGCCTCGCCAAACTTTCTGGCACCGGCGGCATAGTAACCCAGGCCAGGCGCATAGAGCGCAAGATCCATATATTGGTCAAACGGAATCTGCCCACCGCTCTTGTCCATCTCCGCCTCGATCCGTTGCCACAGTCGCGAGCTGTGTTTGCTAGCATCGACATCAGGAGTCGGTAAAGAAGCGCGCGATGCCCCGGGTGTTTCGGGACGCGAGGAAGAGGACATGGGATATCTTACCCAGACGGTTTTGGTTAAAGTCATTCTACCTGAATTAATAATAATAGGAGGCAGCCCTTGTTAGATTCCCCCGGTGGCCTGACTGGTAAGCTGGCGCTGGTTACCGGCGCGGCGCAACGCATTGGCGCACAGATCAGCCGGTCTCTGCATCAAGCTGGTATGGATATCTTGATCCACTACCGGCGCTCCCGGCAGGCGGCGGAGCAATTGGCTCATGAACTCGAGAGTGCCCGTCCAGGATCCGTGGAATTAATCCAGACCGATCTCCTGGAGATGGATGAGCTAGAGCGTCTGGTGGCTTGGGTAGGGGAAGCACGAGGACGGCTGGACTTGCTGGTAAACAACGCCTCCGTTTTCTACCCTACTCCCTTGGGAACGGTTTCCGATGCCCAGTGGACCGAGCTGATCGGGAGCAATCTAAAAGGCCCGTTCTTTCTCTCTCAGGGACTAGCACCGCTCCTGCGCGCCGGTCACGGCGCCATCATCAATCTGGTGGATATTCACGGTGATCGCCCCAAGGCAAGGTATCCCGTGTATTCCATTGCCAAGGCAGGTAACGCCATGATGGTGAAGGCACTGGCCAGGGAACTGGGCCCGGAGATTCGAGTCAACGGGATCTCACCCGGGGCCATTTTATGGCCAGACGAAAAGATGTCCGATCAAACCCGGGAGACCATTCTTGCACGAACCGCGCTAAAACGGACGGGCAGACCAGAAGATATTGCCGCGGCGGTTTTGTACCTGGCCAGGGACGCTCGCTACATGACCGGCCAGATACTCACCATCGATGGAGGGAGAAGTGTTCAACAGTAGGGAGCTTCCGTGAATCAGTGCAGATCTAGCTCAATACGCCGCATCTCGTTGGATGCAGGTCCTTGGGCGGCCCAGAGCTCGGCGTAACTTGTACCGAATAGTGGATGCCGCTCTTCTCCGGCGACCTCGGCAAGAGGCCCGAGCACAAAGGCATAACGGGTAATTTCGTCACGGGGAATCAGCACCTTTCCGTGCCGCTCGATGACTTGGTTACCATAGGTCAACAGATCAATATCCAAAGTTCTCGCAGAGAATTTGCCGGCTTCCCGCTGCCGGCCTTCCTGGACCTCTATCCCGCGCAACAACGTCTTTAGTTCATCGGGTGACTTGTCGGTTTCGATCCCCACTACCATATTCAGAAACGGAGCTCCCTCGAAACCCACCGCGCGGCTTTCATATACCGAAGAACTTCTAAGCCCTCCAAACTGGCGGCTCAAGGCACCCAGGGCGGCACGGAGGTGACGCTCGCGATCAATGTTACTGCCTAGGCTGAGCCACGCCTTGACCTTCATCGCGTGCCCCGTTCGATGACCACACCAACATCCCGGGCACTGCTAACCGCCCCCGCTTTGTTCAATGTCAGCCGCACCCAGGCAACGCCAAACTCCTCCCTGACGATTTCGGTGCAACGTTCGGCCAGTGTTTCTACCAACTGGAATTGGCTCTCTTCAACAAAGGAGATCAGCCGTTTCGAGACCGCCTTATAATCCAACGCATCCGCGATGTCCTCCGTTTCAGCCGCCCGGCGTACGTCGGCGCTCATTTCCAGATCCAGGATTACTGGCTGCCTGATCTCGCGCTCCCAGTCATAGATTCCAATTACGGTTTCTATCCTCAAGCCACGTATAAACACAATATCCATCCGGATCTCCAACTCGCCGCGTCTCGAAAATCCCGTTCATGGTAAAACACTCGGGAACAATTACAAACCGGCCGCTGAGAGAAATGAAGGGCTCTACCCGTAACCGCACTCACGGGCACTCCTACCCGCGGAAACTATCCTGGCGAGCGGAACCGATACCCGTGACGCCCGCTTCGCCAAACCGCGTCGTCACGCTCACCCATCGCCGTGGTAAGATGATAGATAATCTGATCGCACTGCCCGAGGGCATTGGCATACCTATCGATCCAATTGGCGCAAAGTCATGACATGACCGGCATCTTGTTTATCCCTATCGCCTATCTGCTAGGCTCGATCTCCAGTGCCATCATTGTCTGCCGCGTAATGGGCCTGCCGGACCCCCGTACCGAAGGCTCCAACAACCCCGGCGCCACTAACGTACTGCGCATCGGTGGCAAGAAAGCGGCCGCCTTGACACTACTCGGAGACATGTTGAAGGGGCTGTTACCGGTTCTCGGGGCAAATCTCCTGGGTGCGTCGCCCGCAATCCTAGCGGGAACCGCCATGGCCGCGTTCCTCGGCCATTTATATCCGGTCTTCTTCGGATTCAAAGGAGGCAAGGGAGTCGCCACCGCGCTGGGTGTGCAGTTCGGGCTAGGCTGGGCAATCGGTGGCAGCATAGCCTTAGTCTGGCTGTTTGTGGCCAAGGTACTCAATATTTCGTCCCTGGCAGCGCTGATATCCATGGGGCTGGCACCGCTCATTGTTTGGTTTTTCCGACCTCAGTGGGAGCTGATAGTAATGCAACTACTCCTGACCACCATCCTGTTCTGGCGACACCGCACTAACATCAGCAACCTCCTTGCGGGGCAGGAAGGCAAGATCGGCAATCAGCCAAACGGCGATTAACTCCCGACTTGTCTCCCAAGCACCAACCCGGCTCCGGAAAGCACTAGCCCAGACCGTATGTCCAAGGCCCCGCGGAAAACGCGCAGCTTGTTGTCGACCCGTTAACTCGTTGTAGGTAGGGTACAAACCTACACCTGCAGATTAAAATATAAACTCCGGACACCCCCGCGAAATCAGACTTGCTTGGTATGACGGCAAAACACCAGTGGCATTGGAACATTCCTGAATTCTTCAATATCGGTGCCGCTTGTACCGATCTCCACCTTGGCTCGCCCATCGCCCGCCGAATCGCGATGATCGTTGCTGATGACCGCCGGGGATCCAGCACATTGCACTACGCCGAACTCGCGAAACGCAGTAGCCAATTCGCCCAGCTCTTGCGTAATCTCGATATCGATCCGGGAGAACGGGTGCTGGTGCGGCTACCGAATTGCCTAGATTACCCAGTCGCCTTTCTGGGTACCATGAAACGTGGCGCGGTAGCGGTCCCCACATCTACTCTGCTAGTAGCCGAAGAGGTCCGCTATCTGCTCGAGGACTCTGGCGCCGCGGTACTCGTGACTCATGGAGAGATGTGGCCAGAACTCAGGCAGGCTCTGGAGGGGCTAACGGGACTGCGGCATATCATCCTAACCGGTGGAGTCGATCTCCCCCAGGCGATAGCGGGGAAAAGTCTTCACGATCTGGACGACCTGTTGGTGAAAATCGAGCACTGGGAGAACGTCCACCCCACCCGCAGCGACGACCCCGCCTATCTGGTTTATACCTCGGGCACCAGCAGCCGCCCCAAAGGCGTACTGCATGCCCACCGTGCATTGATTGGACGCACTCCAGCCGTCCGCCATTGGTTCGATTTCAGACCGGGAGACCGTGTTTTACACTCTGGCAAACTTAATTGGACTTACGCACTCGGAACCGGCCTTATGGATCCATTCCACCAGGGACATACGGTGATAGTACATGAAGGCCAAAATGACGCCTCGACCTGGCCTCGGCTAATTGCTGAACACAACTGCACTATCTTCATCGGCGTGCCGGCCATCTTCCGCCAGATCTTGCAGAAGACCGATTTCTGCGCCCGGGACGTTCCGACATTGCGCCATTGCATGAGCGCCGGGGAGCATTTGCCGGACAGGGTGCTGGCGGCCTGGAATCACCGCTTCGGACAAACCATATACCAGGCGTTGGGGATGTCCGAATGTTCTTACTACATTTCCCAGGATGTCATTGATCCGATCCGCCCCGGCTCGATTGGGCGCGCGCAACCGGGGCATGACATCCAGATTCTGGACGCCGAACTGCAACCCGTGCCTACTAACACCGAGGGCATGATCTGCATACCCTCCGATGACCCCGGCTTGTGTTTGTGCTATTGGCAAGCGACTGAGGAAAACCGCATCGCCTGGCGGGACGGGTGGTTTCTGACCGGTGACTTCGCGCGGCGGGATGAGGAAGGATATATCTGGTTCTTGGGAAGACAGGACGACATTATCAACAGTTTCGGTTACCGGATCTCGCCTCACGAGATCGAACACGTCATGAAAAACCATCCGGCGGTGGGTGACTGTGTGGCGATCGGCCAACGGATATCCGACGACAGGACATTGATCGCCATCTGTGTTGTTCTCGCGCCTGAAACACAGGCTACCGAGAACGACCTTCTTCACTTTGCAGAACAGCACCTGGCCCGCTACAAACGGCCAAGACTGGTGCACTTGTTGCACGATTTGCCCCGCACCAAGAATGGCAAGGTCGTTCGACGGCACCTGTTGGACATGATCGAAGGCACCGCTGCCGCGGAGTCGTCACCTGCCCCAGAGGGGGAGAACCCAGGGAGCTCCGAGCGCCCAGGGCAATGAGGCCCCGGGACCGGCCTGGGACTTAGCTCGCGAGCTTGTGCCCCGCTGCAACGATTTCCGCGCTAAGATCGAACTCCAGATAGACCTCACTCGGGGTATCGGTCGGCATGCGGACAAAACCGCGCCGCTCAAACACCTTGAGCATCGGCTTGTTCTCCGCGCGCACATAGGCATTCATGACCCTCAGACCCCGCGCCCTGGCGATCTCGATCATGTGATTAAGCAGTGTGGTAGCCATCCCCTTCCCTTGGTGAATTTCCCTTACCACGAATGCCGCCTCGGCGGAGTTATGAGAGTCAATGAAGTAGTATCTCCCAACCGCTTCGATCTCCTCCCGGTGTCCATGCCTCCGGACGATACAAAATGCCAGGTCCCGAGCCTGGTCCACGGCCACCAGCGCCGATGCCTTTTCCCGCGACATCTGTTTCGGATGATGGCTATAGCGCATCAACAAGGTCTCCTTGTTGTGGGAATAGAAGAACTCCTGCAACAAGCGCTCGTCCGCCGGATGTAGAGGCCTCAAATAGTAATACTGCTCGCCAAACAGCAGTTTCCTGACCTCCACCTTGCCCATTTCCGGAACCGGAGTCGGCTTTTGCTTTTGATAGCCGGGAACCCAGTAATGCTTGCGAACCTCGTGGAGCAACTCATCCCTAAAATCCGGATGCGCGACTTGTATCAACTCCAACGCCCGCTCGCGGATACTCTTTCCCCGCAATGTGGCGATTCCATATTCGGTGACAACATAGTGTACATCGCCCCGGGAGGTCACCACACCGCCCCCCTCCGTGATATAGGGCACGATGCGTGAGACCGTGCCACCCTTTGCCGTGGAGGGCAGCGCAATGATCGGCTTTCCTCCGTTGCTCATCGCCGCGCCACGGATAAAGTCGACCTGCCCTCCGATGCCGCTGTAGAAGCGATAACCCAACGAATCAGCCACCACTTGCCCGGTCAAATCAACCTCTATAGCTCCGTTGATGGATACCATATGATCATTGCGGGCGATATTGCCCGGAGCATTGACATGCTCGGACGGAAAAAACTCGATATGGGGATTTTTATTCACGAAATCATAAAGCCGCTGAGTCCCCATGCAGAAACTGGTAATTGCCTTGCCCTTATGGAACGTCTTTTTGCGGTTGTTGATCACCCCATTGGTCATCAGATCGACAATCCCATCGCTCAGCATCTCGCTATGGATTCCCAGATCTTTATGGTTGCCTAAGTAACGGAGAACCGCATCCGGCAACCTACCGATTCCAAGATGCAGGGTACTGCCATCCTCCACCAGCATCGACACGTATTGCGCGATACGCTCGGTAACCTGATCCATCTCCGGCGGGATGAGTTGAAACAGGGGCTCGTCCTGCTCTATCCAAGCATCGATTTCGTTGATGTGAATAAAACTGTGCCCACAGGTCGACGGCATGCTCGGGTTGATCTGAGCAATTACCCGCTTTGCCGAACGCCAGGCGGCGGATACCACATCCACGGAGATACCGAGGGAACAGAAGCCGTATCTGTCTGGCGGACTGACCATAATCAGCGCCGCATCCAATGGCAGGATACGCCCCTGAAAAAGACCGGGAATCTCGGAAATAAAGCAAGGCGTATAGTCGGCATAGCCGGCAGCCACGGCATCCCTAATTCCGGGGCCGATAAACAAGGCATTGATCTTGAATAGATCGCTGTATTCCCGTCTTGCCCAGGCATTTTCACCCATGGTAAGGACGTGAACCACCTCAATATCATGCAAATCGCCCGCATTGGAGATCAGGTCGCCAATCAAGGCATTCGGTACCGCGGCATTGGAACCGATAAAAATCCGATCGCCGGATTTGAGCAATGATTTCCAATCAATGAGTGTGTTGCTTGACATGTTACTTCTGAGTTCCGGGTACATCAGCACAAGATTATGCTGCAGCGCAGTATAACACCTATAGCGGCATATTCATGTCAGAACTTTTGGGGGAATTTTGTACTTTCCACACCGACGTCGATACGGAGCCAACGAACAGGCTCCCGGAATCTAACCCGGGACTCGAAGCAGGGGCATTACTCCAATGGCGATCTCACATTGGCGCAAGATCTTCCAGTGGCCAGCGAGATCTGACACTGAAGGAAAGTGGCTCTCGCTGGCCCGCACGCAAGCGGTACCAGCCCGCGAAGGCAATCATCGCGCCATTGTCGGTGCAAAACTCGGGACGTGGATAATAGGCCCGCGCCCCTTCTTGGGTCATGGCGTCATGGATTCGCTCTCGCAGACGGCGATTGGCGCTCACCCCCCCTGCCAATACCAACCGTTTTATACCGGTTTCCCGGACCGCTCGACGGCACTTGATAAGCAGTGTATCCACCACCGCATCCTCGAAGGCTCGCGCAATATCGGCCCTTAAGCCTCCCTCCTCGCCCGTTAGTTCGGAACTGGAAAGTTCGCGGCTGAACGTATTGATGGCGAAGGTTTTGAGCCCACTGAAACTGAAGTCCAGCCCTGGCCGGTCGGTCATCGGACGAGGAAACACAAACCTGCCGGGACGGCCATTTTGGGCCAATCGGGACAGCTCGGGCCCTCCCGGATAAGGCAGCCCCAGCAACTTAGCGGTCTTATCGAATGCCTCACCCGCCGCGTCATCGAGCGATTCCCCGAGTAACCGGTAATGCCCCACATCGCTAACTTCCACCAATTGCGTGTGGCCACCGGACACCAACAAGGCGACAAACGGAAAATCCAGCCCGCTTTGCTCCATGAGGGGTGCCAATAAATGCCCCTCCATGTGGTGCACTCCGATACTAGGAATCCCCCAAGCCCAAGCGAGACTTCTACCCACCGCGCTTCCCACCAGCAGCGCGCCTACCAGCCCCGGCCCGCAAGTATAAGCAATGCCATCGACGTCCCCATGGGAAAGGCTCGCCTGCGCTAACACGCCCCGAATCAAAGGTAGGGTCTTACGCACGTGATCCCGAGAGGCCAGTTCGGGAACGACCCCGCCAAACTCGGCATGGACGTCCAACTGACTGTGGACGAGGTGAGCTAGAAGGCCTTGATCGCTGCAGTACAGAGCGACGCCAGTCTCGTCACAAGAGGTCTCTATCCCCAGAACTCGCATGTCAAACTATCCTTACTTTTGTGTAAAGGGCTTTGCAAACTACCTAGACAGTCGGTAGAATTTCGGCTCTTATGCTTCACGAACTCGACTAACATAAAGTATACTTTCAAGATTTAGAGGTTGCCCATGCCCAATGTACGTGTCAAAGACAACGAGCCTTTTGAGATAGCTCTGCGTCGCTTCAAGCGCTCCTGTGAAAAGGCTGGAATTCTGGCCGAGGTGCGCCGCCGTGAATTCTACGAAAAACCGACCGCAGAGCGAAAGCGGAAAGCCGCTGCCGCTGTCAAAAGACACATGAAAAAGGTCTCTCGGGAAGGGCGCCGCTGGGAACGTCAGTACTGACTACCCGTCTCGCACTCAAATCGCCAACCTTCTCTACCTAACCCATGTTGAAACAACGCATTCAGGAAGACATGAAGGCCGCTCTCAAGGCGGGCGATAAACGCCGCTTGGGGGCGATCAGGCTGCTCATGGCGGCAGTCAAGCAGCGGGAGGTGGACGAGCGAATCGAGCTGGATGATACCCAGGTTCTCGCGGTGATAGATAAAATGGTAAAGCAGCGCCGCGACTCTATCGACCAGTACGAGAAGGCCGGCAGACAGGATCTGGCTGAACAAGAAGCATTCGAGATTGAGCAGCTAAAAGACTATTTGCCTGCCGCACTCAATAGTCAGGAAATTTTAGCATTGATCGATGAGGCGATTTCCAATACCGGCGCGCAAACAATCAGGGATATGGGCAAAGTGATGGGATACGTGAAACCCAAAGCCCAAGGCCGCGCAGATATCGGGAGCATCAGTGCGCTGGTTAAAGCGAGGCTTGGCACCTAAAACGTATCCCGAATGGGGCTAGATGCCTACACTCGGTACCCAAGTTGTAAACCAAGCCAGGCCCCAACCGGGGGTTTTCCTGTCTTTGCATACGCAAAAATAGGCAACATGGCCGGCAAGATTCCTCCCCATTTTATCGACCAGCTACTGAGCCGTGTAGATATTGTCGATTTGATTCACAGCCGTCTGGCACTCAAGAAGGCGGGCAAGGAGTTTCAGGCTTGCTGTCCGTTTCATGACGAAAAGACGCCCTCGTTTACCGTCAGCCGGGAAAAACAGTTTTATCATTGCTTTGGATGTGGAGCCCATGGAACCGCTATCGGCTTCCTCATGGAATACGACAATATCGGCTTCGTTGAAGCCGTGGAAGAGTTGGCCACTCTTGCGCATCTCGAGGTTCCCCGGGAAGGAGGGGAGCACGAGGGTCCAGATGTACGCCCCCTGTACGAAACCCTTGACCGGGCAGCCCACTATTACCAGAACCAACTCCGCATTCACCCGGAAGCACAGCGGGCCGTAAACTACCTCAAAGGACGGGGAGTCAGCGGCAAAATCGCTGCAGAGTTTCGGATTGGCTTTGCGCCGCCAGGATTTCACAACCTCATCGACCACACCAACCCCGAAGAATTTGACCGACTCCTGCAAACAGGAATGATTGCAGAATCCGAAGACGGAAAGCGCTATGACCGTTTTCGGGACAGAATCATCTTCCCGATCAGGAATCACAGGGGCCTGGTCATCGGTTTCGGCGGTCGTCTGCTCGGCGAGGGAAAAGCTAAATATCTCAACTCGCCGGAAACACCGCTATTTCAAAAAGGTAAAGAGCTTTACGGGCTCCATGAGGCCCGCAAGTCGCTTCGCCAATTGGATCGCCTGTTGGTGGTCGAGGGCTACATGGATGTGGTGGCACTGGCCCAATACGGTATCCGTTATGGGGTTGCGACCCTTGGCACCGCCACCACTGAAGCACACCTCGATCGCATATTCCGCACGGTCAGTGAAGTGATATTTTGCTTCGACGGTGACCGGGCTGGTCGGGTCGCCGGATGGAAGGCACTGGAAACCAGCCTGCCCTCGATGCGGGATGGCCGTGAGATCCGGTTCTTGTTCCTACCGGAAGGCGAAGATCCCGACACCTACGTTCGTAGCCGGGGAGCCGAGGACTTGGAACAGCGCATTGCTGAGGCAACACCACTGTCGACGTTTTTCTTCGACACACTCACCCGGGAGGTGGATATGTCGTCGCTGGGGGGTCGGGCGCAACTCGCCGAACGGGCGCAGCCGTTATTACGGAAGCTGCCCACGAGCATTTTCAAACGCATGATGTACCAAAGACTCAGCAAATCGGTAGGTATTGAGCTCGAATCCACCGCGAGTCATACCGCCAAGCCGCTGAAACCCGTCACGCGTTCGCAACCTGCGCTCGATACCATGCCACCGGTCAGGCGCGCTATCGCCCTTTTGGTATCAAACCCCGGTTTTTCGCGTATCGCCGATTTACCCAAAGGGTGGGAGGCGCTCGCGATACCGGGAATCACATTGCTAAGAGAACTCCTTGAATTACTGCACACCCAACCTAACATTACCAGTGCCGGACTACTGGAACGCTGGCGCCACAAGGAAGAGGGCCGCCATCTGGGCAAGCTCGCCGCTATGATGCTTCCACTACCCACAGAGAACCAGGAAACCGAGTTCGTTGATACGCTGATGCTTCTCACCCAGCAGGCGTTACAGTTCGAGTGGGACAATTTAGTGGCAAAGGCCGAACTTGGAAACCTGAGCGAAGGTGAAAAACAACGCTTGGGAGAGCTCTCTAGACTCAAGGCGGAACGGGATTCCAATGAAACTAGTATGGATTCCCATTGACTAAACCTGTTATTATGGCGCGTTGCGATTTCTAAAATGTCACCTTCTAAACACGGGCAGGAAATGGATCAGCATAAGCAGCAACAGTCCCAACTCAAGCAACTGATCGCTAAGGGAAAAGACCAAGGCTTCCTTACATATTCCGAGGTCAACGACCACCTGCCTGATGGGATAGTCGAACCAGAGCAGATCGAAGATATTATTCGGATGATCAACGACATGGGAATCCAGGTGTGTGAAACTGCGCCCGATACCGATGATCAATCCATTTCGGACAACGCCGTCACAACGGACGACGATGCCGCCGAGGCTGCCGCAGCCGCGCTGGCCAGCGTGGACAGCGAGTTTGGCCGCACCACTGACCCGGTTCGCATGTATATGCGGGAAATGGGTACCGTCGAATTGCTGACCCGCGAAGGTGAGCTAAAGATTGCCAAGCGCATCGAAGAGGGGCAAAACCAGGTACTGGCGGCACTGGCAACCTACCCCGATACGGTGGCGATGGTACTGGAACTCTTTGATAAGGTTGAAGCAGAAGAAATACGCTTGACCGATGTAATCAATGGCTTTGTTTGCCACGATGACGACGAGGAAGAGATTCCCCGGCCCGCGAGCGTTCGCGCAGAAGCTGATGACGACGAAGATGATGGTGAGTCCGAGGAGGCATTGGATTCCGGACCGGATCCCGCTGAAGCCGCGGAAAAAGTGGTGCTTTTACGCAAACACCACAAGGCGCTGGTGCGTAATCTCGGCAAGTACGGTCGCGATCACAGCACCACCAACAAAACGCTGGATAAGCTTACCGAGGTATTTCTCGAGTTCAAGTACCTGCCCACTGTATTTCAGGATATGGTGGAAAGCCTCCGCAAGGTTATTACGTTCATCCGGAATCAGGAACGTGGGATTATGGACTTGTGCGTCACCAACGGGAACATGCCGCGCAAGGAATTCATTACGACCTTCCCCGACAATGAAACTGACCTGGATTGGCTCGACCACCAGATCGCCAAAGGCAAAGGCAACGGGGAAATGCTGCAAGAAGTCAGAGGTGAAGTGATCCGGGCTCAGAAAAAGCTGCTGCAGCTGGAGCAACAGAGTCAGTTGTCCATCAGCGAGATCAAGGAGATCAACCGCAAAATGTCAATTGGCGAGGCCAAGGCCCGCCGCGCCAAGAAAGAAATGGTGGAAGCCAATCTGCGTTTGGTCATCTCCATTGCCAAAAAGTATACCAACCGAGGGCTGCAGTTCTTGGATCTGATTCAGGAGGGCAATATTGGCCTCATGAAGGCGGTTGACAAATTTGAGTACCGCCGGGGATACAAGTTTTCCACCTATGCGACCTGGTGGAT
>JAGRGP010000031.1:0-126 GCA_020445415.1 Gammaproteobacteria bacterium
TCGTTTCTCAAGTCCAATTCGACCCTAAACCCCTGTTCGAGCAAACTTTGGGCAACATATTTGGAGAAATCCGCTTGCCGATCGGTAATATTCATCACGACGACTTGCACCGGCGCCAGCCACAGC
>JAGRGP010000031.1:215-18266 GCA_020445415.1 Gammaproteobacteria bacterium
ATTCATCGAACGTTACCTGGGCCTCATAGCCGGCATCGAGCCTCCCGGGCATGGAGAAGTCGACCTGCATTGTGCCGCACTGCCAAACTCGACCCAGGCAGTCACACAAGGAAAAATCGATCTTAGGCCCATAGAAGGCACCATCCCCGGGCTGCAGTTTCCAGTCTAGGCCTTTGGCCGCCAGCGCTTGTTCCAAAGCCAGCTCCGCCTTGTCCCATACCTCATCGCTACCTACCCGCATCTTGGGGCGGGTCGACAATGCTATCTGGACTTCTTTGAATCCAAAGTCTGCATAGACCTCGAACAACAGATCGACAAACCTGGAAACCTCATCTTGGATCTGCGATTCGGTGCAAAAAATATGGGCGTCATCTTGCACAAAGTTACGCACCCGCATCAGTCCGTGGAGTGTCCCGCTTGCCTCGTTTCGATGGCAGGAACCAAACTCCGATAGCCGCAACGGCAGATCACGGTAACTTTTCAATCCTTGATTGTAGATCTGCACATGGCACGGGCAATTCATCGGCTTGACCGCATAGTCACGGTTCTCGGAACGGGTGGTAAACATGTTTTCCCGGTACTTATCCCAGTGTCCGGATTTCTCCCACAAAGACCGATCCACAATCTGAGGAGTGCGCACCTCCTGGTAACCCGCCGACCTGATCTTTTCCCGAACATACTGCTCAACGATCTGGTAAATGGTCCAGCCCTTGGGGTGCCAGAACACCATTCCCGGGGCCTCTTCCTGAGTATGGAACAGGTCAAGTGCCTTGGCGATCTTGCGATGATCCCGTTTTTCCGCCTCCTCGAGCCGCTGAAGATAGGCCTTGAGTTCTTTTTTATTTCGCCAGGCAGTCCCATAGATACGCTGCAACATCTCGTTGTTGGAATCACCGCGCCAGTAAGCCCCCGCCACCTTCATCAACTTAAAGGCTCCAAGCTTCCCGGTCGATGGCACATGCGGCCCTCTACACAAATCGGTAAAACCGCCCTGGTTGTAAAGGGATACCTCCTCGCCGACAGGAATCGAAGCAATAATCTCCGCCTTGTACTCTTCGCCCTGGTCACGAAAGAAATCCACGGCGTCGTCCCGTGGCATCACCACACGGGTTACCCTGTTGTCGGCGCCGGCCAGTTGCCCCATGCGCTTCTCGATTAACTGCAGATCATCCATAGTGAACGGACGCTGGTAGGAAAAATCGTAATAAAAACCATCTTCAATCGTGGGGCCAATCGTTACCTGGGCCTCCGGATACAATTCTTTAACCGCTTGCGCCAAGAGATGTGCCGTGGAATGGCGGATGATTTCGAGACCTTCCGGGTCACGGTCCGTAATAATCGCAACCTCGGCATCACCCTGCACGATGTAAGAGGTATCTACCAAGCGCCCGTCAACACGACCCGCTAAAGCGGCCTTCAATAAGCCGGGACCTATGGACTCCGCCACATCGCGGATCGTAACTGGGTGTTCGAACTGGTGTTTGGCACCATCAGGGAGGGTAATCTGAGGCATGCTGCTATCTCATCAGTGGTGGTCGATACGAGGGACCACATGAACAAAAAACCGAACCCGCCGGTCCGGTCATAAACTTTGGGGAACGGTAATAACGCCCCCAATTGCCACTGCAAAGACGATAATTATATGGTATTTCAGGCCTAAAGGTAAGCCGCTATTCAGAAGCCTTCAGATTTAGTCGGGTAAGAACCTGTTTGCCACCCCCACCCTCGGCCGCCATTGGCTTGCCGATTTGGATCCGAGCCGCCGCCAGTTTACCCGCGCCAGTCAGTTCGGCACCAATGGCCTGTGCGCGTTTGATCGCGAGCTCACCCAGAACGCCTTTCTTCAACGATTGGCGAGATACCAGGCGATCATAGAGTTCCTGATACAGTCCATCCATTGATCCCGCGGTATTGCCGGCACCTTTTGTTTGGTTTTTCGAGGGTGTTTTCAGCCGCTTCAACTCAGCAGCTGAATAATGAACGGTAAACAATCGCTCAATCGCCTGGCGGGTCGCTTGGTCAGCCAGGCTGAGCGGATCAGGATCCTCTTCCGGCTTGACCTTCCTTCCCATTGCCTTAGCCAGTTCTAGGTTCACCAAACGGGATTTAAGCGCATCCCCATCCCGCTTGCTGTCATAGCTCCCCTGAATCTCGAGATTCAAACGGGGTCGCTTCGCCAAGATTTGCGCCACTGAGCGCAGCTTTTCTTGCTCGGGTGGCGAGAGCTCCTGCTGACCGGCCTGGAAGGCAACCGTGTCCAGATCCTCACCCTTCACCCCCAACGCCGCGCCCAACGCCCGAAATGGCGCTGTGACGATCTTGGCAAGCAGATTACCCAATGCCTTCCAGACCAGATGGCCGTAGCTAAACTGCGGATCGTTCATGTCGCCGGATACTGGCAGCCCCAGGTCGATGCGCCCATCGGTATCCTGCAGCAATGCAATGGCAAGTTCTAGCGGGGCATCGATGGCGTCGGGGCTTTCCACCTTTTTACCCAGCACCAGGCTATCGATCAGGATTTGGTTGTCTCCCTGGAGCTGCCGTTTGGCAATCCGATACTTGAGATCCAGCGAAAGCTTTCCCGAATCGATGGCATGTCCAGCAAACTTCACGGTGTATGGCGTCAAACTTCCCATTTCCAGATTGGCGAAGGACACGGTCATATCGGTAAACAGGAGGGGATCAAAAGGATTAAGCTCCCCCGATATCTCCGCCGCTCCAAATTCGTCGACCCGCCCCTTCAAGCTGCTGCTGGTCCGAGCACCTGGATCGCTGGAGATACCCGCCACCACCCCGCTTAAATCATGGATCTGGGTAACAAAATCCAACGGCAGGCTGAAGTCGGAGAAATCAAGTTTGCCTCTATCTACCTTGATACGCCCAATGGTCATCGGGAACACCTGTGCGCTGCCACCGGGCGGGGAAGAGGTCGCCCCTGAAGCAGGCTGTCCGGCGACGATAGCCTGCCAGTTAGTGGTCAGATCCTTATTGATGACGAATCGACCCTCGGGTTCGAAAAGCAATATCTCTTCTATCTTTAAGTTGTCCGGCGAGGTGGACAAGGCGAGAGACGCCACCTCCAAGGAGCGCCAGCCGGCCAGCACTCCACCGGCGCCAGGCTCGGTCACCCTGAGTCCGTCGAGGCGCAAACCGCCGGCATAGCTAAAGGAACCGGCGCCATTGGTGCCGTAGATCATCCTGCCGTTTGAAAACAACTTACCCGACTCCAGAGCTACCTTGGCCACCTGCTTCAAATAAGGCTGCACCGGCGTTAACGCGAGGTCCGCCAAGTCCAGACGCAGATCCGCCGTTCCCCCGGAGGGATCTAGCCGACCGGTAGCCGCTAATTTGCCTTGTTGGTTAACCACCAGCGACAACTTCAGGTCGACCGGTTTATCGAGAAGGCTGCTGACGCCTCCCAGTTGGAGGGATGCCGGCGCGAAGACGAGACTGACGGGTTCGCCACTTCCGTGATCGGTCACCGCAATACTAAAGTCCTCAAGTTGGGTGGATGCGATATCGACCCGCCAAGGATCGGAGCTAGCTTGTGGAGCCGCGACCTGGGTATCCGAGCTTGGACTCGGCGCAAATGCCTCGGTCCAATTCAACATACCCGCACCTGAACGAATGACACGGGTTTTCCCACCACGAAGACGGACCTGCCCAAAATCCACCGTACGTGCAGCCAGGTCCACCTCGCCCTGATCCAGGGCAACCGCCTCGATCCGCAGTAATGCCTCCGCCTCCCCCGCTTGAGACAACGACAATCCACTGACTGATACCCCGATATCTCCCACTTTCACCTGGAGCGGGTGAGACGCGTCCTGCGTGGCATCCGCTGCTAGCGAGAGATCCAGCGCACCAACGTGGACGGTAAACGGTTTGACCCGGTCCCGGTCTTCATAGGTTAGGGCTATCCGCTCCACGGCGAGCTGTTCCAGTGATACCTGCCAAGGGACGGTCTTCTGCTCGCTCTCCGGTTTCGGGTCATCCGAGTCGCTGGCTGCGACCGCCTGGCGCATTAACTGTTGCCAGTCAAACAGGGTATGCGCCCGGACTACCCGAACAGTCCCATCGGAGACCTGTAATTGACCGATCTGCAAATGGTTGTTCGCAAGCTCGAAGCTGCCTTCAGCCAATGCAACTTTATCCAGGGTAAGCAACGGATCACCGGCCCCCTCCCGACGAACTAGCAGATCGTTGATCACCAGCCCAATCCGCTCGGCGTTGAAGGCGAGACCCTCCGATCCCATTGTTAACCGGTAGTTGGCCTCCAAATCGATCAGTCCATGTGGTTCGTCGATATTCAGTTCTTCTCTGAGAAAGCTCCACAGCAATATCGGCTTGACCCCACGCAATGATAGATGACCGGACGAGCCCAACGGCTGGAGACCGATATCTCCTTCCCAGGTCAACTCTCCGCCATTTTCCGTGTTCGCGGACAAAAGCAGCGAACCCCGCTCTCCCGACGCCATGGAAAGATTGGTAAGCTCGATATTAATCGGAGAGATATAGGTTTCGGCTAGCGAGGTCTGGGTACGGCGGGCAATACGGACAATCGCGTTTTCGATACCGACACGCCCGATATGCCAGGGTACTGGCGGCGAATCCTGGGTCTTCTGTTCTGGCCCGGCAGACGAACTGGAAGCATCCTCGACTAGACGGCCGAGATTACTGGAACCGTCGGGCGCGACCTCTAATTTGACCCAGGGTGACTGCAAGGTGATCTCGTCTAAAAGAATCCGGCGTTTCAAGAGATCGGTCAACGATACATCTGCGGATAAGCGTTGCAACGATACCAGCGGGGTTCCATCCCGTTCCCGTAAGTTTACCCCGTCGATTTCGACAAATAAGCTAAACGGATTGAGATAGATCCCGTCAATGCTGAGCCGCCTGTCCAGATGCTGAGCTACATAGTCTTCGAGATGACTTTTCGCGAGTCGGGGAAGTAGATAGAAACCACCTATCCCATAGAGGACAAGACCAGCAACGATCAAGATCGATAGTCCCAGGATCAGGTAACGAATGAATCCTGGTTTGGATGGCTGATTGTCTTTCCGCTGGTTCATAAACTCGCCACCGCCGATCGAGGGGTTGTTGCGCTACAGGGTTATCAAACCCCTGAGGGACCGCTAGCCCCCAAGGGTGCCACGGAAACCGCGGTATCATGGAACACCGCGCCACCATTCGGTGCAGCGGGATCAGCGCTGACCAGATGATTGATGCCCATTTTCCGGGGGAAATCCGTACCTGGCCAAATCCCATGCACCGCCACCACGCCCAAGGCCATCGCCTCATCTGTTAGGACTTCCAGGCAAACACTCCCCTGGCGACTGCAAACTTCGACCAGGGTCCCGTCCGTAACCCCCCTGGCATCAGCATCACGGGGGTGAATGCGCAACCGCGGACCAATCTCCCGATGCCGGGAACCCCTGGTTTCGCTAAAACTGGTGTTCAGGAAATTTCTCGCCGGCGATGTAATCAATCGTAACGGATAGCTCTCGTCCACTGGATCAATTACATCCCAATGATCGGGCATCGCGGGCATCCCGCTTCCGTAGGGTCCAAGCGCTTCCCAGGCAGGGTAGAAGCGGAACCGTCCGTCGGGCCATTGGAATCCGTCGAGAAAATTCATCTCCCGAAATTGCTTGCTGCAATCGAGCCATCGCCGTGCCATCAATTCATCCAGGGAAGGATAACCGGACAGTTCCAACGTCTGGCCGAGCAGCTCTTTTTCAGATTGGGAGAAACCCGGGTGCACAGCCCCGAGACGCTGGGCCAACTGACAGATCACCCAGTGGTTTGAACGGCATTCGCCGGGCGGTTCAATGATTGGCGCTCCAACCTGAAGATGGGGCTGTCCGTAACTCTGGTAGACATCGAGGTGTTCGAGAAAACTGGTCGCCGGAAGTAGTACATCAGCCATGCGAGCCGTCTCGGTCATAAACTGCTCGTGCACGCAAACAAACAGGTCTTCTCTGAAAAATCCCCGATGAACCCGGCCAAGATCAGGAGCAACGGCCATGGGATTGCTATTTTGCACAAACAAGGCCTTGACCGGCGGCCCTCTCTGCAAGTCGTCCTGCTCACCGCAGAGGATGGCCCCCAACCGCGACATATCCAGCTCCCTGGTCCGGGCATCCAATACATCCAGTCCCTCGATCAGGGTTTTGTTCAAATGGAACAAACCGCTGGTCGCAAGCAACGCCCCGCCACCCTGGTACTGCCAAGCACCGGTTATCGCCGCCAGGCAACTCACCGCGTGAACGTTGTGGGCACCGTTACGGCTGCGGGACAGCCCAAATCCCAGGCGAATAAAGCTGCGCTTAGTCTTACCATAGCACTTGGCAAATGCTTCGATGCGAGCAGCGGGCACCCCGGTAATAGGTTCCGCCCAGCGTGGATCGCGCGATCGCAGATGTGCTTCCAGCGGGGAATCAAAGTCAGTGTACTTTTTCAGATAGTCGCGGTCCGCATAGTCGTGACACAACAGTTGCTGCATAACCGCGCAGGCCAGAGCACCGTCGGTGCCTGGTTTGAGCTGCAGATGGATATCGGCTTGCTTAGCCGTATCGGTGACCTCCGGGTCAACCACGACGAGCAGCGCACCTCGATCCCTCCTGGCCTGGCTAATTAGGGTCATGACGTTGACCTGGGTCGCGGCCACATTGCCGCCCCAAACCACGATCAGGTCACTATCGGCGATATGCCTGGGATCCGCTCCCCAATTGGCGCCAACCCCCGCCAGCCATCCCGTGTAGGCGGGAGTCGTGCAAATTGTGGTCTTTTGGCGGGAGTATCCCATGGCGTGCCGCAACCGGTTTATCCCGTCCCGCTGCAACTGGCCCATGGTGCCTCCGTAGTAGTAGGGCCAAATTACTTCGGCCCCGTACTCCGTGGCCAACGCCTTGAATCGGTCTGCAACCGCGTCCAGCGCCCGCTCCCAGGTAACGGCCTCGAATTGCCCCGCGCCCTTGGGACCGACCCTGAGCATGGGCCGGGTGAGTCGGTCGGGATGGTGTACCCGTTCCGCATACCGGGCAACCTTGGCGCAGATGACGCCTTGGGTGTAACTGTTTTCTTTTGCGCCACGGATCTTACCGATAGTACGTGCATCGACCCGCTGCACTTCGAGGGCGCAGGCAGAGGGACAATCGTGAGGGCATACGCTGGGCAAGTATTCGGCAATCATCCCATTCTCACCAGGGTCAGGGGTTGGCCCGATCCGCCGCCGATACAGGGCGGGAAAACACGCGCGGGAAACACTTTATTTTTAGTCTAGACCAATCACACCTGGGATAACCGGCGGTATCGAAAATCAGTACCGCTCACCACCCCCTACGGTAAACGATCAGTCCATAGTAATAAGAAAATACTTCGGCTCCGTGTCCAGTTCCAGATCTACCCGGCCAGTATAAGAGCGGGTCTCGTTGGGCTGCAGGTTATCGGAATCCGCGCGTGAAGTCGCGTTCTCCCTGGATAACCGCGCCTCTCCAATCTGAACACCTCGCTCGTCAAACAGATAGATGGTCACGGCAGGCTGCACGATGTTCAAGCTATCGTTTTGCAATACGGCCCGGTATTCATAGTTTCTGCTGTACAACGTACCCGTCAATGTAAAACTGATATTGCGCAGATACTCCCGGTCAATTTCCAGGGTCTTATCGTACTCTAACACTTGCAGCCCGGGAATTAGCCCCAATACCAGCGCGGCATTCTGCTGCTCCAGCGACGAGATGCGCGCAGTCAGGGCCTCCAGATTATTCTCTTCCTTACGAATGGAGGCCTGTTCTCTGTAGTACTTATCGCTGAGTTCGGCGAGGTGTACGGTGGTTAGCCACCACCCCACTGCCAGAACGATCACGATAATGGACAGAACGGCAACGATCAGCCGCAACTTGAACAAACGGACCTGTGAACGGCTGATATGGCGATGGGAAACCGTCCGCGAACTCCGGCGGCTCCTCTCGGAGGATCGGGTTTTACTACCCTCAGGCGGCGGTTGTGGACTCGTTTCGTTCATGGGCCATACTATCTCGGACGCTTTATCTCTATGAAACTCTGCCCGTGTAATCGGCTCTCGAGCGCCATTCTAGAGAGTGGATATGGTATCAGAATTAACGGTCACCGCCGAAAATGGATAGACTGGCCCAGCATGTCTGGCGTCACTAGGACAATTCCCTTCTCGGTGACCCGGAAACCATTTTTCCGATCCTGCTCCTGATCTTCTCCGATCACCGTGCCCTCGGGAATATGGCAACCCCTATCCAAGATAGCATTGGTTATTCTGGCACTGCGGCCGATCTCGACTTCCGGCAGTACCACCGTTTCTTGAACCGTAGCGAAAGAGTGCACCTTGACGTTGGAAAACAACAACGCTCGGTCGAGTTTGGCCCCTGATATAACGCAGCCTCCCGACACCATCGAGTCTACCGCCATCCCCCGACGGTCGTCGTCGTTGAAGACAAACTTGGCGGGGGGCAATTGCGCCTGGTCCGTAAGAATGGGCCAGATGCTGTCATAGAGATTCAGTTCCGGGGTAACCGACAGCAGCTCCATGTTTGCCTCCCAGAACGCATCCAGCGTTCCAACATCCCGCCAATAGGCCCGTTCTCCGGTATTGATATCCCGAAAAGGAAAGGCGAATATCCGGTGGTCATCAATGATTCTGGGAATAATGTTCTTGCCAAAATCATGCTCGGAGTCTTCGTCGTCGGCGTCGATGATCAGTTGCTGGTACAAAAACTGGGTATTGAAGATGTAATTCCCCATCGAGGCCAAGCAATACCCCGGGCGGCCGGGAATCGACCGCGGTTCTAGGGGCTTTTCTTCGAACCCAACCACGCGGTTATTGGCGTCTACCTCGATCACCCCAAACGTCCCGGCGGCTTCCGCCACAGGCACCTCCAAACAGGAGATAGACATGTCTGCCTCGTTTTCGTTGTGAAAAGCCAGCATCGAACCATAGTCCATCTTGTAGATATGGTCCCCGGACATGATCAGCACATAGTCCGGATTACCCGGACGTATGATGTCCAAGTTCTGATAAACCGCATCGGCAGTCCCTTGATACCAGTCGTTGTCTACCCGCTGAGAGGCGGGAAACACCTCGACAAACTCACCAAGCTCACTCTTGAAGCCACTCCAACCCCGCCCTAAATGCTTGACCAGGGAATGTGCCTTGTACTGCGTCAAGACACCCACTCGGCGAATACCGGAGTTAACCGCGTTGGAGAGCGGAAAATCGATGATTCGGAATTTGCCACCGAAGGGCACCGCCGGTTTGGCGCGCCAGCTAGTCAATTCATACAATCGGGAGCCCCTGCCTCCAGCGAGAACCAGGGCCAGCGTCTTACGGGTCAGTAAACTGACAAATCTTTGATGTATCGGCTCTTGCATGCTTATCCCCTGAAAATAGTCGCGTTATTTTACCAGAGGCCCGGGAAATCTGCTCCTTCATCTGCTTTTATCACCACTACAGTGTTTGCCGGTTTAGCACCATTTTGCTTGTTGCTGGGCAGGTGCCTTACAGTGATAATCCTCCCACCCCGAACCAACGGCTGGAAGGCCATGATTCTGAGATTCTTCAAGAAACCACGGTGGCAACATCGGGATCCTGGGGTCCGGCGGATCGCCGTAGAGGCGGGTCGGCTGGACCAAGAGACCCTGCTGGCGATCATCCGGGACGACGGAGACAGCGGTGTCCGGCGCGCGGTCTGCGGCAAGTTGGAGCACCTTCCAACCCTGATGAACCTAGTAGCCACGGCAGATGCCGGTAACGCAGCCAGGTTGCGCCTGCAAGAAATCCTGGGAGGCAGCTGTATCACGAGCAATACCCTGGAGCAGCGAATCCGCCAGGTGTCATCCCTACAAGATTTCGATCTGCTATTTGCCTTGGCGAGGCAGGGTGACGAGGTCGCTATCCGCCGGGCAGCCCTGGAGCGGCTAACCGATCCCGGGCAAATACTCGCCGTGGCGCTGGATGATTCGGCGTCATCAATCCGCCTGCTCGCGGTTGAGATGCTGGGTGACCGCGCCTCGTTAACTAAGGTTGTGCAGCATCTCGGTAAGCGAGACAAAACCGCCTACCGTCTGGCTCGTGGCAAACTCAAGGAGCTCACCGAGCGGGAAGCCATGCCGGCGATGCTGGCTACCCGTTGCCAATCCCTGTGCGCTCAGCTCGAGCGACTAGGGCAACATGGTAACTGGGCCGAGGACCGGGCGCGATTAACCCATCTTGAGCAGTTGTGGGGAGAGATGGACGGCCCCTTGGATGCCCTGTGGCAGAACGAATTCGAGACCCTGCGCAGCCATTTTTTGGAGCGCTACGCCGCGTACCGTAGCGACAATCAGTCAAAACTGGCAGCAGCCGAAAGGCAGCTGCAGCGGCGCGCGGAAAAACAGGCGCTTGTTACGCGGTTACAGGAAGAGTCCCGGGGATTGAGCGCGGAAGCCCTTAAGTTACTTATCGAGGATTGTGAACGGCAATGGAGGGATTTAACTGACGGAGAAGAAGGGCAAGAACCCGCGCTTGAGCAAGCCTTCTCCCAGCTGCAACAGGAGCAGCGCCAACACCTGGAACAGCTCAACCGAGCCAAATCCGCGAGCAATGAATTGATGATCGAAATGCGCCGTCTTGAGGCGGCGCTCGGTGCTGAATCACCGCTTGAAATAGCCACAGTTCACCAATCGATAAAGTCCGGACAAGCCCTACTGGACGAACTGTCCGCCGCCCCGCACCTGCGGGAGCGCTTCGATACACTTTGCCAAGAAATTACCGCACGGTTTGACGCACAACGATCGCTCGCTCACGAACGCCTGCAACACCTCCCCGAACAGTTGGACAAACTGGCCGATTGGCTCGACCAAGGTGAACTCAAACGGGCGGAAGGATTGCACGCCGCGGTCCGTAGCCAATGCGATCTGATCAAGCGCAGTGGCGTTTCCGGCAGCTCTCGCGCTTCCTCCGAGCAGCGCCTCCGAGAACTTAGCGGGAAGATTGTAGAACTTCGGAACTGGCGTAAATGGAGTACGGATCAACACCGGGAGCAATTGTGTGACCAGATCGAGCAGCTGGTAAATAGCGAAGGGACAGACGAGGCCATCGTGGACCGGCTCCGACAATTGCAGCGGGACTGGAATCGACTGGAACGCTCCGCTTCTCACAATTCCTCGCTACTACGAGAACGTTTTGATCTCGCCGCCAAAGATATTCAGCGCCGATGCCAGACGTTTCTCGAAGCGCAGGCGGAACTCCGCCACAACAACCGGCTTGAGAAAGAGGCATTGTGCGCCCAACTGGAGGACTTTCTGAAGACCGCGGACTGGGAGCAGATTGACTGGAAAAAAGCAGTCAAGGCCGAGCGTGAAACCCGGGCGGCGTGGCGGCGCACCGGTGAGGTCAGCCAACGTTATCACCGGGCATTGGAAAGCCGCTTTCGTCGGGGACAGCGTAAGATCGAGTCCCGCTTCGCCCAGGAGCGGAAACAAAACCTGGCGTTTCGACGCGGCTTGATCACGCGGATGAAAACACTTATCGAAAACTCCGACAGCGAGCAGTCGATCACCGAAGCCCGGAAACTGCAGCAGCAGTGGCACACTACGGTGACCGCCAGCCGAGCCGAGGAAAACCGGATATGGCAGGAATTTCGAACGGCTGCAGACCAAGTATTCGAACGGCATCGCAACAGCCAACAGCTTGAGCAGCGGCAACTAGAGCACAATCTGGAGCAACGCCGCCTGTTGTGCCAACGCTTATCGGCTCTTGGAGAAACCGCGGGTGAGGAGGATATCGAACAACTGGAAAGGGCTGCCGATGAGATCCACGAATTGTGGCGGGAAAGCAGTAATCTGGCGCTTCCCAAGAAGCAACAGGAACCCTTAGAGATTGAATGGCAGTCCGCCCAAGCCAAGATTCGGCAACGAATCGACCTGCTGCTAACCCTCCGGGCACAGACCGAGGTTGCAGCGCTAGGTATCCGTGCCGGGCTCTGCCACCGGCTGGAAACCGCCCCGAACCCGGGCGATATGGCAACCCTGGCTGAGGTCGAGAAGGCCTGGAACGAAGCACCGGAGATCGTCTCCAGTGCCGACCGGGAAATCATTGAACAACGCTATCGAACGGCCCGGTACCTATTCGATGAACCGGTAAAGGCCCGTGAGACCCTGCTTGCCACGCAACTCGACAACACCGCTATCCGGTCCCGGCTATGCCTACACCTGGAGATCATCGCCGGGATCGACTCGCCGCCGGAATGGACCGAAGAGCGAATGGCCTTCCAAGTCGCACGTTTGACGGGACGCATGCGGGATGGGACGGATGACCCGTTAAGCCATGCCAACGCCTTGGAACTCGAGAAAAACTGGTATCTGACCGGGTCTGCCCCACCCCCTCAAGCCGAATCGCTGGAAGCCCGTTTTCAGGCTATTAAACAAGTCTTAACTGGTGCTACCCACCACTAAAATGGAAGAACTCTCCCGGTCGGTAGGCCATGGCACGGATACCAGCGTGTGAATTGCCGGGAGCAAACAGGTCTCCAGACAAAGCGCATGACGAGTAGATTATCCGGAAAAAATTCCAGACAGATCTTACCAATCACCCACAAAGCGCTGGGATCTCCCTCTGGAAATCGTTTGCTGAGATGCTTTACGAGAAAGTATGGGGCAGTAGTGAACGGACTCCGGGAAGAGGGGGCAGAGTACTGCGAATGATACTGACACAGCTCGCCAAGATTTATCTCCGTATCCACCGTTGCTGCAAAACCCAATAGGTTTTCAACCTACCCCGGTACTTCCTTGGGCATTCTCAATGGGAAAAGCCACCCACTGAACTGCAGTGAGAGCCTTAACCAAATGCGCACTTGGGGGTTTTTGGTAGGCGCGATTGGAGTTGAACCAACGACCTCCACGATGTCAACGTGGCGCTCTAACCAACTGAGCTACGCGCCTGAAGAGGTGGGAATAATATCCGTATCCTCGAACGACTGCAACTTTGTGGCTCATCAGAGGAAGCTCCCCCTTTCCGGCCGACAAACCCGGTGAATTAGCCGCTTGGAGCATCCCGCGCTCAGGCCTTGATCCCGGTAACCAGCCGATGAGGCATGGGGTCTGGAAAAGGCTTTTTCTCAAGATCGGTAAACCCAGCTTGTGCCATCCACGCCGCAACATCTCCGTCGGCGTGAACTCCACCCTCCGGTGCGGTTAACATCATATTCACTCCGAACAGGGTCGCGAACAACGGCCCGGTCCCCCCAAGGTCGGTAAAAACATCGGAAACGATCAATCTCCCGCCCGGATCCAGGCTATCCCTGGCGCGCTGAATCAGGCTTCGGCAACCCGCTTCGCTTTCCCGGTGAAAAACCCCCGAAATCAGCACGACATCGTTTCCTGACGGATACTCGCTCTGTAGATAATCCCCCGCAAGGGTGGTCACCCGATCAGCAACACCCATGGATTCGATAATCTCTTCGGCAATGGCCACGACTCCCGGTAGATCCATCACCCGTGAACGCAGATCCGGGTTACGACGGGCAAACAGTACGGAGTATGTCCCGGGTCCGCCACCTACATCGAGCATCTGGCGATATCCGTCGAGATCGACCAAACTCACCATTGCCTGACCGATCCCCAGTGCCCGGTCATGCATACCGTACACAAAGTGGCGCGTTCGCTGAGGATCGTCTCCAGTATACTCCGCGGTTGCCATCGGTGGCCTGCCCTCCCGGAGTGCTTGTTCCAGGTTGCCCCAGGTGGCGTACAGGTTGTCACTATAACTGATGGCGTTACCCAGGAATCCCGGCGCTCCCGGGACCAGAAACGCCTGGCTCAGCGGACTATTGGCAAAACCTTCTTCGGTATCGGTTACCAGTCCGAGTGCCACACAACATTTCAAGAGCAATAGCGTTTCCCGGGGTTGGGTACCAAGATCGGCGGCCACCTGTTCCGAGCGCTTCGCCCCTCCCGCAAGCTGCTCAAACAGACCGATACGGTTGGCCGTAAGCAACGTCTGTGAACCCCAGTAGGCGGTGGACAATTGCATCAATGGCCCAGGATCGAGATGACCGGCAGGAGATAGGGGTGGTGAATCGGACATGTTAAACCTCTCCTCTGTCCATATCGCATTCCAATTGCATATAGGCGCAACGGTGACACATGAATCCAGGATCTACAGTCAAACCATGGTGCTGCCGGATCTCCCGATACACCAGATTCAAACGCTCAAAGAATCCCCGCAAACGGTTGAAATACTCCGGATGATCCCTGCCTCCGGTTGGCCAGTATAAAGAGTAGATGGGAATCACACCCATAGCGCATAACGCCTCCGCCCCCTCTATCGCAAGGTCACAGGCCTGTTCCCAGGTCATATGGTATTCCGGTTCGAGCTCGATCCCGGCCACCATGGCGCTGTATACATGACCCTTGCCCCACAACTTAGCCGCCTGAGACAGGGCCGACAGCCATCGTTGATAGCCGACATTTTTCTGTTTTCCGGGACACACCTTAGCGAACAGCGGTTCTGACCAAATCTCCAAATTAAAACAAACATTGTCGAACAGTCCGCTATCGTAAACTCGCTGCAACATATCCGGCGGTAACGCCCCTGAACCACAGCTTAACGGAATCCGATGAGAGTTGACCTGTTGTACCGCCTTACCCATCTCTAGGTACCGCTCACCCTCGTCTCTCCAGTCGGTCATGGAACCACCGACCAAATAGATATGGTTGATCTCTCCCTCCCCGATGGCGGCTTCCAGCGTCTCCTGCATGCGCCGGTAGGTAATATCAGGCAACGAAATCTTCCCTGGCATCTGCCCATAGTGCTGCACCCGCTCGTTGGGAGCACCATATGCGCAGAATACGCACCGCAGCGACCCCCCCTTATCTCCCTTCTGGAGAAAATAGTCACAACCTGGAGCCACATTCACCACCGCCATATCCCCATGCAAGCTGACACCCGCTTGGGCCATCGGGAAACCGTCACGGGTTTGCTGCGTCATCCAACGGGGTAAGGGTTCGAATTGTATCGGCTTGCCTGAACTCGTATCCCCGCCACTCACCAATCGATACCCGTCGTCCAGCGAACCCTCTACACGCCAGGGTGACTGGCCGTTGCCCTTGACCCGGACCAAGGTTCCGTCCTCCAGTGTGAACAGGTAGGGAATGGTGACCTTGGGAAGTCCGGTGGGATTGGCTTCTCCGGGTAAAAAACGATACGGGTAGAAGTTAGGAAAGGCGTGCTCGGCAGCAGCGCCCAATGCATTTGTATAACTCAGGCCATCAAACATCAGATCAACTTTAAAATGGGCGGAGGGTGGTAAATGACTGTCATTCATCTAATTAGTTTCCTGTGTTGATTCCGCAGTCGCTGGCTTAAGATTGGTCACGCTGATTACAACACCCGTTCCCAGGGGCGGAAGCTTTGATGTATCAACGGTAACCGATCCAAACTGACCCAGACCAATGCCCTGCTTATGCTCAATAATGCTGTCACGATCGTGAACGAACCCTATCAGGGTACCTGCTTCTTCGGCAAGATACCGCACATTATCCGGCAGCATCACCGATCCAGTGTAGGTCCAGTCGCGCGACTCCACAGGTTTGCCTTCTAACAGAAATATCTCCTCGGGGCGGATCTGCACTTCTTGGCCATCCCTATCCCAAGTAATGGTCACCTTGACTGGATCTCCAATCACCGGTACTTCATCAAAATGATGTCTGGGCAATACGGCGTTATCCGAATCTAGCCCGATTAGTATGCAAGCTAGATTGAACTCGATAGCCGTGGTATCCGCATCGAGTACCGCCTCGTAAGCCTTTGCCCCCCCTTTTTTTACCACCAGGTACTCGAGAGGCTGTTCGGTTCTGATCACGCTACCAGGAACCGTGAAACGCCGTGCTACCTGGTCGATGACGATCGCCCCCAAGCGGTATTTCCCATCACCCAAATCCACAACGCCTGGTGCTTGCGAATAGCATTTGGCAGCGAATACCAAAAGCAGCACCATGCCAGTACCCCACAAACCATAACGTTGCAACCGTCGTCGTTCGTTCACCGTTTTCCTCCCCGATTGTTGTCCACTGGCGTTGTCCATAATGACCATGATCCGTTCCCCAGGTATCAGCAACAGAGCAACTGATTGTTGTCGCACCGCCCCCTGAAAACTCCTGCAGCCTAGCGTGTCTTAGGCCGACATGATATATAGCCTTTTTCGGCCACCCGACCCATGCACGTTCGGGGACGTTCTCGGTTTTAGCGTCAACTGACTGGCATTATTGAGTGTGAAGCGACGTATCCTGTTATGAATCCCCGCGCCCGGCTCGCCATACTGATTATCATATCTTTAGCCCTGCCGATACTCCCCTTCGTGTTTATCGGAGAGTTACCGGGAGAGCGCTGGCTCTCTTCGGCCGATGACGATGCCTTACTATTTGGTCTGTTGGGTGCCGGATTATTGGCCGGAGATAGCCTGCTGCCGGTTCCTTCGAGTATCGTCGGCACACTGCTCGGCGCCAGATTGGGCTTCCTACCCGGATGGCTTTGGGCCTGGGCCGGCCTGACCCTCGGTAATCTGATAGGCTACCTCTTCGGGTACCTGTTACTGTCACGGTTCGGAACGCCCCTGCCCCGCGTACCTGGCTCACTGGTCGTATTCGCCAGCCGAGCCGTGCCGGTACTGGCCGAAGCCGTTAGCTTTACTGCTGGCGCAGAGCAGCTACCCTTACACCGGTTTCTGCTCGCCGCCACGGCGGGTAACGGTATCTACACCCTCGTGCTGGCCGGAAATGGGGCAGCCTTGTTGCCCCAGGGGCTAACCGGACCGGGGCTCGTCATACCCATGCTGCTGCCGGTCGTGGCTTGGCTGTTGTGGCGTTGGTTGGGCAACCACGGCTAAAGATGTGGACAATGCAAACCGACTGTAACTACTCTGATCATTATTGGAGCCCCCCTTCCTTTCACCACGTGGACGGCAGTTGATTACTGCGAACGGTCCTAGACATTGGTAACCAGGATTCGAACCGTTCGGGGACGGCGCTAACGGGGACAACCGATTGATATAGGAGAGACAACAATGCTGTACATGCTGATTAATGTGACCAAGCCAGGACTGACTGGTGAGCAATATGCCACTGTAGCCCAGCTAGCCAACGCGTTCTACGAGAACGTACCCGAAGGAATCAAACTCCACGGCGACTGGTCGGCAAACGACCGCTCCCGTACCTTCTCGCTAATCGAGGCCGACAGTCCCGATTTACTGGAGGTGATCCAGCGCCCGTTCCAGGGATTAGTAGATATAGAAACCGTCCCGGTTACCGCGGTTACCCGCTGGCGATCAGAATAATCTGCAATTCGATTATTGGGGCGAATCGGCTGACGGTTGGAGCAGATATACGGCCTCGGTGTTCTCGTCGCCTTCGATGGACAGTCGAGCCCCTCCTTCTTTTAGCGAGGTCTGCAGGGATATCAGAGACGCGCTGTCATCGGACAGTGGCTCATGGTTGATAGCGACAATTCGGGCCGAAGGTGATAAGCCCAACATGACGGGCACCCGGTCATTCAGACTCTCTCCAGAGGCACCCGGCAGACCGGCCAAGCGTTCTACCTCTTTAATAATATCCGGGGTTATCTCTCCGGAAATTCTAATCGGTGACGCCTCCTCATCCTTACTTTCTCTGGGATCGGAAGCGATTGGAACGGGACGGTTGCCGCCGGAAATAACCATAGCTTGGTCGCCTTCAGCGGTTTCCACAACAATTTCACCCGGACCAATCGCGGTAATCCTTCCCCAACCCTCAACTGTTTCCCCTTGGGTTACCCGGCGGCTACGGCCATCAGCATACTCAAGCACCGCATAGGACTTTTCCTGAGAAACAATCGCGGTACCCGAAAGCCGTAACTTAGGCCGTTCGGCAAAAACGGGATGGCATAGGGCCCAGGTGAGTCCCAGGCAGAGTATGGAGTTTCTAGTGAACGAATACATCGAAATTGCGTTTTCCGATTGCAATCAGAAAACGCCTATAATACCGACCCCGGCCGGTGGCCGCCATCCCTGG
>JAGRGP010000032.1 GCA_020445415.1 Gammaproteobacteria bacterium
TTTAGGAGCAACCTGATGGCCCGAATTGCAGGCGTCAATATCCCCGATCGCAAGCATACGGTGATCGCGCTAACGTCGATCTACGGTGTCGGACCGGCCCGAGCCGCTGGGATCTGCGAGGCCGCCGGCCTGGCACAGGATAAGAAGATTATTGATCTTAACGAGGAAGAAATAGACCGGTTGAGGACGGAAGTCGCCAAATTTGCTGTGGAGGGAGATCTTCGCAGGGAAATATCGATGAACATCAAGAGACTCATGGATATTGGAAGCAACAGAGGCATACGTCATCGCCGGGGCCTTCCTGTACGGGGCCAGCGTACCCGGACTAATGCCCGCACCCGTAAGGGGCCAAGGCGTCCCATCAAGAGGTAGTGGGCGCCGGTTAAAGCGGCAATATTCCTAATTATTTGACTAACTCGCAGGAAAAGGTAGATGGCTAAACCAACTCCCGTACGGAAGAAAATCAAGCGGTCCGTGACTGATGGTGTCGTGCATGTTCATGCATCGTTCAACAATACAATTATCACGATCTCGGACCGCCAGGGAAACGTTTTATCGTGGGCTACGGCGGGTGGCTCGGGGTTTCGTGGTTCACGGAAAAGCACACCCTTTGCGGCACAGGTTGCGGCTGATAAGGCGGGGGAAGTTGCCAAGGAGTATGGAGTTAAGAACCTCGACGTAAACGTCAAAGGTCCGGGGCCTGGCCGGGAGTCCGCGGTTAGGGCGCTTAACAATGCCGGCTTCAAGATTACCAGCATCGTGGATGTGACTCCTATTCCGCATAATGGATGCCGCCCCCCTAAGAAGCGTCGCGTCTGACTTTGGAGTTCATCGATCATGGCAAGATATCTAGGACCAAAATGCAAGCTCAGCCGGCGTGAAGGCACCGACCTCTTTCTTAAGAGCCGTGTTCGCTCGCTGGAATCCAAGTGCAACATGGAAAAGATGCCCGGTCAGACAGTCGATCGACGGCGCCGGCTTTCGGATTACGGACTGCAGCTTCGTGAAAAGCAGAAAATGCGGCGTATCTACGGCATCATGGAGAAACAGTTCCGCAACTATTATAAAAATGCGGCGCAAGCAAAGGGCGCGACGGGTGAGAACCTTTTCAGAATGCTCGAGCAGCGGCTCGACAATGTGGTTTACCGGATGGGATTCGGAAGCACTCGGGCAGAATCGCGACAACTGGTTAGCCACAAAATAATCGAAGTTAATGGCAGTGTACTGAACATCCCGTCATACAGTGTTCAGGCCGATGATGTTGTCTCGGTCCGGGAAAGAGGCAAAAAGCAGCTTAGGGTACAGAATGCCTTGGCGCTAGCTGAGCAGTATGGATTCGTTGATTGGATCGAGGTTGATACCAAGGCAATGAAGGGAACCTTCAAGCGCACGCCGGACCGTTCTGAATTGCCGGCTGAAGTGAACGAGCAGCTTGTGGTTGAGCTTTACTCCAAGTAAGGGAAATTTTAGTTTAGAGGTCGAGATGCCAGAATTCGTCAGCGATTTTCTGAAGCCGCGCCTGGTCAATGTCCAGACAATTAACGAACGGCACGCCAAGGTCTCACTGGAGCCCATGGAGCGCGGGTTTGGGCACACCCTTGGTAATGCGCTTCGGCGTATTCTCCTCTCATCCATGCCGGGGGCCGCGGTCGTTGAGGTGGAGATTGAAGGTGTTCTGCATGAGTACACCACCATCGAAGGCGTGCAAGAAGATGTACTTGAGATAATGCTCAATCTCAAGGATCTAGCGGTTATTATGCACGGTAAGAACGAAGCGACAGTGAGCTTGAAGAAGAAGGGGCCTGGACCGGTGCTGGCGAGCGATATCATCTTGGGCCACGATATCGAGATTGCCAACCCTGATCATGTGATCGCCAACCTCACCAAAGAGGGTGAGATCAACATGACGATGCGGGTAGCCCGGGGGATCGGGTATCAGCCAGCTTCGCAGCGGCAAAATTCCGAAGACCGTCCGATAGGACATCTCACTCTTGACGCCACCTTCACTCCGGTGCGGCGGGTTGCTTATGTTGTAGAAGCGGCGCGTGTAGAGCAACGCACTGACTTGGATCGGCTGGTAATCGATTTGGAGACCAATGGCACCATTGACCCCGAGGAGGCGATTCGCCGGGCGGCGACCATTCTTCAGGATCAATTATCCGCTTTCGTCGAATTGGATGAAACTCGCAGTAGCGAACCCGCCAAGGAAAGCCGCACCACGACCATCGATCCGATTCTGCTGCGGCCGGTCGATGATCTGGAGCTTACCGTTCGGTCGGCCAATTGCCTCAAGGCAGAAAATATCTTTTTAATCGGCGATTTGATTCAGCGGACGGAGGTCGAGTTGTTGAAGACCCCTAATCTCGGGAAGAAGTCCCTTACAGAAATAAAGGATGTATTGGCGACTCGCGGCCTGTCGCTTGGCATGCGCCTCGAAGTGTGGCCCCCCGAGGGGATGGAAGAGATGGGATCTCTCTGATACCGGTACGATATTATCCAATAATTTTTTTAGCACAGTTTTAAGGAAGTCCACCCATGCGTCACCGCAAATCCGGACGGCAGTTGAATCGCAACAGCTCGCATCGACAGGCGATGTTCCGAAACATGACCTGCTCGCTATTGCGTCACGAACTGATCAAAACCACCTTGCCCAAGGCGAAGGAACTGCGCCGCGTCGCGGAACCTATTATTACCATGGGGAAGACGGATAATGTCGCCCGTCGCCGTGTAGCCTTTTCCAGGTTGCGTGATGCGGAGGTGGTGGGCAAGCTGTTCAGTGAATTAGGTGTCCGCTACCAGGGCCGACCCGGGGGATATCTGCGGATTTTAAAATGCGGTTACCGGGTAGGAGACAAAGCCCCCATGGCATATGTGGAGCTGCTCGATCGTCCTGAGCCTGTTCAAGAGGCAGTTGAAGTCGATTAAATAGCTGATCGCCTTTTGCATGGAGTGAAAGAAAACCGGGCTGATGCCCGGTTTTCGTTTTCCAGAACAGTGGTACGCAACGGTAAGAGGAATTCTCCAATCCGTCGTGGTGAAATAAATAATTGAGTACTATTACCGGTCGGGCAGCTACCCTGGTGGATATATGAGTGGCAACAAAGACAGGCCGCGTCTTGTCGCGCTGTTTACCGATTTTGGGGGACATGGGTTGTATACCGGGCAGATGGAAGCCGCCCTGTATTCGGCGGGAGTTTCACAGCCGATAGTAAATCTAATGTCGAGTGCTCCCTGCTTCAATCCATGGG
The DNA here is from genome assembly GCA_020445415.1 of Gammaproteobacteria bacterium. GTDB lineage: Bacteria > Pseudomonadota > Gammaproteobacteria > Chromatiales > Chromatiaceae > HKST-UBA178. Next base: position 3,249 of record JAGRGP010000032.1, read on the forward strand.
CGAGTTCCTACCTTTTAGCCGCCCTCTGTGATGTCATGCCTGATCCCACGCTATTTCTCGCGATTGTGGATCCGGGAGTCGGGGGGGAACGGTTGCCGCTTCTGCTGAAAGCCGGCAGGCATTGGTTTGTTGGGCCCGACAATGGGCTGCTGTCTCAGGTGATAGGGCAATCACAGGAGACCCAATTACAGGTTATCGATTGGCAAGGAAGGCAGCCTTCAGCGAGCTTTCACGGCAGAGATCTTTTCGCACCGGTCGCCGCAGTGGTAGCCCGGGGGGGGCCGGTATCGGGAAAGATGCTGCGCCCATCGGATGTGGTCGGTGCGGACTGGCCTGAAGATATCCCTGAGGTCATCTACGTCGACGATTTCGGCAGTGCCATCACTGGCCTGCGGGCCACTCGTTATCCCCAGAATATGGCGCTTTCCGTACCTGGCGTATCCCTGTTACCCGCGGCTAGGACCTTTAGCGAGGTACCGGTTGGGCGGCCGTTCTGGTATGCAAATTCGCTGGGACTTATAGAAATCGCGGTCAACCAAGGAAGGGCCGATCATCTACTGGGCCTGAAAATCGGTGATCCGGTCCAGCTCGGCGCAGCGACTTAATTTAGCCTTGCAAGACCCGTTTTAGATACCGGCCGGTATGGGATCGGTTGTCGTTGGCCACCTCCTCGGGGGTGCCTTCCACCACAATTTCACCACCGCGGTTGCCCCCCTCCGGACCTAGATCCACAATCCAATCCGCGGTTTTGATAACGTCCAGGTTGTGCTCGATAACGACCACGGTATTGCCGTGGTCCCGTAGGCGATGGAGTACCGAGAGCAGGTGTTTGACATCGTGAAAATGCAATCCGGTAGTGGGTTCGTCGAGAATATAAAGCGTATTGCCGGTATCCCGTTTGGAGAGCTCTCGGGAGAGCTTCACCCGTTGGGCTTCGCCTCCGGACAGTGTAGTGGCGTTTTGCCCGAGCTTGACATAGGACAAGCCCACATCGATCAAGGTCTGAAGTTTTCGTTTAATTGCGGGAATCGCATCAAAAAAACTGATAGCGTCCTCGATGGTGAGTTCGAGTACCTGATCGATGCTCAGGGACTTGTAACGTATCTCCAGGGTTTCTCGATTGTAGCGTTTGCCTTTACAGATATCGCAGGGAACGTAGATGTCAGGCAAGAAATGCATCTCCACTTTGATAACGCCGTCGCCCCGGCAGGCCTCACACCGGCCGCCTTTCACATTGAAGCTGAAGCGGCCGGGAGTATAGCCTCTGGAACGTGCCTCATGGGTCCCCGCGAATAACTCTCGAATCGGTGTAAATAGTCCGGTATAGGTGGCGGGATTAGACCGGGGAGTGCGGCCAATAGGGCTCTGGTCAATATCCACGACCTTATCGTAATGCTCCAGCCCGTTTATCTCTCGGTGGGGAGCGGCGGTGCGGTTGGCCGCGTTGAGCACCGTAGCGGCTACCGGATACAGGGTGTCGTTAATCAAGGTGGATTTTCCGGATCCGGAAACCCCGGTGACGCAGGTGAACAACCCTACAGGGAGGTGCAGATCGATGGACTTTAGGTTGTTTCCGGTGGCGCCGAGCACGCTGAGGAACCGTCCTGCCGGGTCCTGCCGGCGGTTTTCAGGTATTGCTATCCGCTGTCGTCCGGAGAGGTATTGTCCGGTTAACGACTCCGCGACTTGCTCGATGTCACTGGCCGTGCCCTGAGCGATAATGCGGCCGCCGTGCACCCCCGCACCCGGACCGATATCGACTACATGGTCGGCGCAGCGAATCGCCTCTTCATCATGCTCAACCATGATTACCGTGTTACCAAGGTCACGCAGATAGGTGAGCGTGTTCAGCAGGCGGGAGTTATCCCGTTGATGGAGTCCAATCGAGGGCTCGTCCAGCACGTACATGACACCGACGAGCCCCGCGCCGATTTGGCTTGCCAGCCTGATTCGCTGTGATTCGCCACCCGAAAGTGTTTCCGCGCTGCGTTCCAGGGTCAGGTAGTCAAGGCCTACGTTGACCAGAAACTCAAGGCGTTGTGAAATCTCCTTAACTACTTTGGCGGCGATTTTACCGCGTTTGCCGGGCAGTTCGAGGTGTTCGAAAAACTCCAAAACGCCACCGATCGGCAGCGCTGTGATCCTAGGCAGGTTGTTCCCGGCGATAAAGACGTGGCGGGCTGATTCGTTGAGCCGGGTCCCCTCGCATTTGGGACAGGGGTGTGTAGAGATGTAACGGGCGAGTTCTTCTCGTACTGCAGTTGATTCCGTTTCCCGGTAGCGCCGCTCCATATTGCGGATAATCCCTTCGAACGGGTGCATCTTGGTGTGGCGTTCACCCCGCTCGTTGAGGTAGTTGAATCTGATCTGCTCCGCACCACTACCGTAGAGAATGATGTGGCGGATCTTTTGCGGTAGTTCTTCCCAGGGCAGTTCCGGGTCGAAGTCATAGTGCTTTGACAAAGAGCGAATTAACTGGAAGTAATAGGCGTTGCGCCGGTCCCAGCCCCGGGCCGCGCCCGCTGCTAGACTGAGGTGGGGGTGGGCGATTACCCGCTCAGGATCAAAAAATTGTTCCACTCCCAAACCGTCGCAGGCGGGGCAGGCTCCCACGGGGTTGTTGAAGGAAAATAACCGTGGTTCCAGTTCCTGCAGGCTGTACCCACATTGGGGGCAGGCAAAGTTGGCGGAAAATACGAGCTCTTCCTGTGCCGTATCGTCCATCCCCGCAATACGGGCTAGCCCACCCGAAAGCGCGAGAGTGGTCTCCAGTGATTCCGCCAGGCGTATTCCTAGGTCACTCCGGACTTTGAAGCGGTCCACCACCACCTCGATGGTGTGCTTCTTGTGGAGCTCCAGTTCCGGAGGGTTGTCCAACTCGTGAATTTCGCCGTCAACGCGAGCGCGGATAAAACCCTGCGCCTTTAGCTCGGTTAGCAGCTTGTGATGCTCGCCTTTACGCTCAGATACCACCGGGGCCAGTAACATCAACCGGACTCCATCCGGCAGCGCCAGAATCTGGTCTACCATCTGGCTGACAGTTTGGGCTTCCAGGGGCTCGCCATGTTGTGGGCAGCGGGGGCTGCCGGCACGGGCAAACAACAGTCGTAGATAGTCGTAAATCTCGGTAATGGTACCTACCGTGGAGCGGGGGTTGTGAGAGGTTGTTTTCTGCTCTATGGAGATGGCCGGAGAAAGTCCTTCGATATGGTCAACATCGGGCTTTTCCATGATTGAAAGAAACTGCCGAGCATAAGCGGAAAGGGATTCGACGTAACGGCGCTGCCCCTCGGCGTATATGGTGTCGAAAGCCAGCGATGATTTGCCCGAACCGGAGAGGCCGGTAAATACGATTAGTTTGTCCCTGGGCAGAGTGAGATCGATGTCTTTGAGATTGTGGGTGCGGGCACCCCGAATATGAATGCTGTCCATCTGCGTACCAGTCACTGGGCTAACCTGATACTATACCCGGTCTTCGATGGACGGGCCAAAAGACCTTGAAGAAAAAAGACAGGCAAACTCCGGGTATGAGTTCCCTAGAAAGCAGGGCGGCGCTTTCTCTCGGTGGGATCTATGCCATGCGCATGCTGGGATTGTTTCTTATTCTCCCGGTATTTGCGCTGTACGCCGAGCATCTTTCAGGAGTGACCCCGCTACTGGTGGGCTTGGCGATCGGGGCCTACGGTCTCACCCAGGCGCTGCTGCAGATCCCATTCGGCATGCTTTCGGATCGAATCGGACGTAAACCGGTTATCGTGGGAGGCCTGCTGGTGTTTGCCCTGGGTAGCGTCGTGGCTGCCCAGGGAGACAGCATCTGGGTGGTGATTGTTGGTCGGGCGATTCAGGGCAGCGGGGCCATTGCCGCGGCCGTTATGGCGTTGGCCGCAGACCTCACGCAGGAACACAATCGCACCAAGGCCATGGCGGTGATCGGGATGTCGATCGGTTTGGCTTTTGCCATGTCCCTGATACTTGGGCCGGTACTCGACACATGGATCGGCGTGAAGGGCATATTCTGGCTTACTGCCGTACTCGCGGTATGCGGGGTGGGTATCACGCTATTTGTCGTGCCAAATCCAAAACACCGGCAATTTCATCGGGATGCCGAACCGGTGCCCGGCCAGTTCGGTCGGGTTCTGGCCAACCGGGATTTGTTGCGGCTGGATATCGGAATCATGACGTTGCACATGGCCATGACCGCCCTGTTCTTGGTACTGCCGTTGTCCTTGCGAGACTTGGCGGGGCTGGATATACACCATCACTGGATGGTGTATTTTCCGGTGTTGCTCGTTTCGGTGGTGCTGATGGTACCGTTTGTGGTAGTTGCCGAGAAACGGCGTAGGATCAAGGGCGTAATGTTGTTGGCCATTGCCGCGCTGGCGATGGCGCAATTGGGCTTCTTTCTGTTTAACGGGGCGTTGTGGGGATTGCTGTCGGCGTTGGTGCTGTACTTCACGGCCTTCAATGTGCTGGAGGCGACACTGCCCTCTCTGGTTTCCAAGATGGCACCGGCCGAGAGCAAGGGTACCGCGATGGGGGTCTATTCCACCTCCCAGTTTAGCGGTGCTTTTCTCGGGGGGGTGATCGGCGGGTGGGTACACACGCGGTTTGGCATGGAGGCGGTTTTTTTGTTTGCGGCAACCGTGGCGGGGCTGTGGCTCTTGATTGCGGCATTTATGAGTGAACCCCGTTATCTGCAGAACCACCTGCTCAATGTAGGCGTGTTGGAAGCGCCTCGGGCGGCGGCTGTTCAGCGTCAACTGCTGGATATTGATGGAGTGGACGAGGCGGTGGTCATCCCCGGCGATGAAGTTGCTTACCTTAAGATCGATCCCGAGCGCATCGATTTGGCGGTATTGGATGCATTTTCCGCGGCACGCGGATAGACTTACCAAGTTCTAGAGAGACCTTTTTCAGGGAAGAATCGGGTACCAACAGGAGGAATTATGGCCAAGGGCGTTAATAAAGTTATTCTGATAGGAAACGTGGGGAGAGATCCTGAAGTCCGCTATATGCCAAATGGTAACGCGGTTGCCAATTTAACCCTCGCGACCTCGGAATCGTGGAAGGACAAGAACAGTGGCGAGACTCAAGAGCGCACCGAGTGGCATCGGGTGGTGTTCTTCCGCCGCCTCGGAGAGATCGTGGGGGAATATGTAAAAAAAGGATCGAAGATTTACGTGGAAGGCCGGCTGCAAACACGTAAATGGCAGGGGCAGGATGGTCAGGACCGGTATACCACCGAAATCATCGCCGATCAGATGCAGATGCTGGATAGCCGTGGTGGTAGTGGTGGCAGCGCCCCGTTTGAATCGTCCGGATCCCGGGGCGATGATTCTTCGTCTTCCGCCGCACCCGATCCGGATTTCGACGACGATATCCCCTTTTAGCGGCCTACCGGATCAAACTCCGTAAAGCGCCCCTCGATTCTTCTTGGGGCGCTTTGTTCCCATAGGGCGGTTAGAATTTTGTGTCCGGTGGCGGCTTTGCCCTATTATATGCGCGCCTAACGATAGCCCATATCCGGAGCCAGATGGACAAGATCCCCCTTTCCAGCGTATTTCTAAACGACGAGATATCCGACGCCTGCGCCGCGGCCATCGCTTCGGGTCAGTACATACTCGGCAAAGAATGTCAGGCGTTCGAAGAGGAGCTCGCCGCCTATACCGGGACCCGGCACGCGGTGCTGTCTTCATCATGGACGGCGGCGGTGATGCTGTTGCTGCAAACCATGAAATTAGCTCCCGGCGACGAGGTCATACTGCCCGCGCACACGGCGTTTCCCAGCGTGGAACCCATTATTCACGTGGGGGCAACCCCGGTGTTCGTGGATGTGGATGACAGTTATTGCATGAACCCGGAGCAGGTATCGGCGGCCATCAACCTAAGAACGGTCGGCATCATGCCAGTGCACCTTTACGGTCACCCGGCGGATATGGACGCCATTCAGCAACTGGCGGATCGCCACGGCTTGTGGGTGATCGAGGATTGTGCCCAGTCTCAAGGAGCCAGGCACCAACATCGGGTAGTCGGTTCTCTTGGCACCGCAGGTGGTTTTTCGTTCTATCCTTCCAAGAATTTGACTGTACTGGGAGACGGTGGCTGCATCTGCACCGATGACGACCGGCTGGCAGAAGGTGTGCGCATGCTTCGCAATCACGGCCGCAAGAGCAAATTTACCCACGAGAAGGTCGGCTACAATCTGCGTTTCAATGAGATTCAGGCGGCCGCCGGCCGGGTGGCATTGCGTTATCTCGATCAGCTCAATGCGCACCGCAGGCAGGTTGCGGCATGGTATCGGGAGCGCCTTGCCGGTCTGGTAACCCTCCCCCCGGAACGGCCTTGGGCGGAGCCCGTTTATCATATGTTCGTTATTCGTACCCCAAACCGGGATGCCCTGGCGGACTTTCTTGCGACACGGGGGATTGCCTCAGGGATACACTATCCGGTGGCTAACCACCAGCAGCCGGCGATAACGGCGCTCTATAGTGACCTGCCCAGCCTACCCAACACTGAGCAATTGGTGGACGAGATCCTGTCGCTACCGATTCACGGCCAGATGCCGTTGGATGAGGTAGAACAGGTTTGTGATGCCATTGAGGCCTTCTTGAGTTGACGACGGGCATGTCCAAGCCGGAACTGAGCATTGTCGTACCCTGCCACAATGAGGCGGGAAATCTGCCGCTGCTTGTGGACCGGATCGAGCAGGCGCTGGCTCCGCTGCAAGTGTCGTATGAAGTAATCATTACCGATGACCGAAGTGACGATAACTCCTGGGAGGTGCTGAAGCAGCTCGCCGCGAAGTCTTCCCGGGTGCGTGGTCAATTGATGCTGGAGAATCGCGGCGAATCGGCGGCCAGCTGGGCGGGAATGCAGATCGCCGAAGGGCGATATATCGTTACCATGGATGCCGACCTGCAAAATGATCCGGCCGATTTACCAAAATTTCTGGAGGCGTTGAACGCGGCCGACTGCGTTTGCGGAACGCGAGTCTCCTCTCGGGGCGAAGGGGACCATATCGTGCGTATTCTTTCATCGCGGATTGCCAACTGGGTTCGTAACCGGCTGTCGGGAGAGCAGATCAGCGACGCCGGGTGCACCTATCGCGCGTTTCGCCGGGAATGCATCGATAATCTAAAATTTTTCAAGGGAATGCACCGCTTCCTGCCAACCCTGTTCAAGATCGAAGGGTTCAGCGTCGTTGAAATTCCGGTCGCCAATAATCCGCGGCTGTATGGGAGCGCTCACTATGGTGTATGGAACCGCCTGTTTGCCTCTTTTTATGATTTGCTCGCCGTGCGTTGGATGAAAGCGCGAATGGTCAGTTACCGGATTACCGAACGCGTTGGCATGTCCCAAGATTCGGTCCCGACAACAGACCGGCAGAACTGAATATTTGAGGTACTGCGCCTCGGTTACTAATGGGTTGGTACTATGTTGAATGTTGCTTTGGTCGGGTGTGGCCGGATCGCCAAACGTCACTCGGAGTTGCTCGGGGAAGATCAGATCCCGGGGATGCGGCTGGCGGCGGTCTGCGATATCGAAGAGGATAAGGCACGTGCCGTGGGCGAGCGGTTCAAGGTGCCGTTCTACGCGGATATGGACCGGATGATGGAATCCGAGCCCATCGATCTGGTGGTGGTGCTGACCCCTACCGGCGCACACGCGAAGCACGTTATCCGATTGTCCAGGCACCAGAAGGACGTTTTGGTGGAAAAGCCAATGGCACTTACCCTGGATGATGCGGATGCGATGATCAAGGCATGTGACCAGAACGGCTGCAGGCTATTCGTGGTGAAGCAAAATCGCTTTAATGTTCCGGTGTTAAAATTGCGCGAGGCGGTGGAAGCCGGCCGTTTCGGAAAATTGATACTCGGAACCGTGAGGGTGCGTTGGTGCCGTCATCAACATTATTACGATCAAGACCCCTGGCGTGGCACCTGGGCGATGGATGGGGGGGTACTGACCAACCAGGCCAGCCACCATGTGGACATGCTGCAGTGGATGATCGGCGACGTGGAGAGTGTGTTTGCCAAAGCGGCTACTGCACTGGCTGACATCGAGGCCGAGGACACCATCATCGTTACCCTCAAGTTTCGTAACGGCGCGCTGGGAATTATCGAGGCGACTACCGCTGCTCGGCCGATCAATTTGGAGGGCTCGATCTCGGTGCTGGGGGAGAAGGGTACCGTGGTAATCGGCGGGTTTGCCGTCAACAAGATGGAAACCTGGGCATTCGAGGAGGCCCGCGAAGGAGACGACCGAGTATTGGAAGAGTTTTCCGTCAATCCACCCAACGTTTATGGGTTTGGCCACCATGCCTATTATGAGCACGTCGTCGATTGCATCGAGAATAAAAAGCAACACTTGGTGGATGGACTGGAGGCGCGTAAGAGCCTGCGTCTGATTAACGCCATCTATGAATCGGTCGAAACGGGACGGGAGGTATTCCTCCATTTTATTCCTCGCAAATGCCCACTCGGTCGTGCCCCCGAGACACACCGGCCAAAGACGGGCGGACGCTGATACGGGGTCAAACTCAGGATGGGGAGGATGCGGGAAAGTCACTTTCCCCGGTGATGCGGCCGGTCATCCGTCAACGGTTAGCCCGTGTGGTGCTGGTGCTGTTGCTGGTATTGGGGGGCATACTCCTTTATCTGCTTCCCTACCAGGATCTGCCCCGCTGGATAGCGCAGTTGGGCGAAACCACTTCGGTCTTGGGTTGGAGCGGGCCGCTGTTGTTTGGCGTGGCTACGGCGATTATGACGGGTGTCGGGGTCCCCAGGTTACTGATGACCGGGGTAGCCGCCGCCATGTTCGGTGTTCTGATCGGATTGCTCTGTAGTTTGCTGGGTACCTTGGCGGGCGCCTATGCGACGTTTTTGGTGGCGCGCTGGAGCGGGCAAGAGGCGGGGCTGTCCCGCTGGCCCCGGTTGCGCCGGTTTAGCGGGTTGCTCTCGCGCCAGGGGGTGGTGCCCGTATTACTTGCCAGACAACTTCCACTCAGCAGTTTTTTCATCAACCTGCTGCTCGGTTTAACGGCGGTTCGTACCCGGGATTTTCTGCTGGGCAGTAGTATCGGTTTTCTACCCGAGGCGATTCCTGCCGCCCTTATCGGCGCGGGCTTGGTAACGGGAGACCTGGCGGGTACGTTGAAATACCTACTGGCGGGGGTGATCATATTCGTTGTATCCGCTTATCTGCTGCGCCGTTTCTTGCGATCTCGAGGATCCGGGCTAAACAATGATGTGGCAGAACCTCCGGCTGAGGGCAAGGAGATTGATTGAGAGTCTGTACCGCCGCTTTAACGTCCCGGGTGGAGCACTGGGCCTTATCGCCGGCTATTTCATTGTACAGTGGCTGGTGCGGATAATTATCGGTGGCGGCTTGGAGTTGGACGAGGCGGAGCAGGTCATCTTTGCCCAACGGCTTCAGGCTGGATACAGCCCGGATCCGCCGTTGTACACCTGGCTACAGATCCCCCTGTTCGCGCTGTTCGGAGAGGGCGTTCCCGCGCTGAGCTTACTCAAGAACTTGCTGTTATTCACCACCTGCGCGAGCAGCTATTTCTCCGCCAGGCACTGCGGATTGTCGCCGGAACACGCCGGCCTCGCGGCGTTGAGTCTGATATTGCTGCCGCAGATTGGCTGGGAATCCCAGCGGGACCTGACTCATTCGGTACTGGTGACCACCATGGCCTCGCTCACCCTGTGGGCCGTACTCTGTCTGTTACGTGGCGCACAGGGGGTCGGGCAGTATCTGCTGCTGGGTTTACTGGCCGGTCTGGGGATGTTGTCCAAGTTTAACTACGGTTTGCTGGTGCTGGTGGTGGTCATCGCGCTGGGAAGCCTGCGGCCTGGCCTGCTGTTTCGCCCGGCCATGCTTGCCGCGTTGTTGGTGGGCTTGGCCATCGTTTCGCCTTATCTGGTTTGGGCGGCGGACCACCTCGCCACCGCTACCGCCACCAGTTACAAACTCAAGACTGGTGGCGAGGATTATTGGGGTGGGGTGCTGCAGGGGCTTGGCTCCTTGGCGAAGGCATACTTAGCCTTTTCCGGATTGTTTCTGGTAGCCTTCATGGCGGTATTCATGCCTTGGCGGACAGCATGGCCGGTTGTGACTTCGGCGAACCGGGAGGCCCACCCTATCGGGCTGCGTTTCCTGAAGCGCCTGTTCCTGATAACCCCGGTTGTCATGGTGGCCTATCTGTTGGTGAGTGGCGGAACCGTGTATCGCGACCGCTGGCTGCTGCCGTTGCTTTTTTTCCTGCCGTTGCTCTGTTTCGCGAGTGTGCCCGAGCACTGGTTGGATGAACGCCGCAAGACGCTGTTTAAAAAGGTGTTGGTTGTGGTGATGCTGATCCTCCCCGCCGGATTGCTCGCCAGGAACTATCTTTATCCCTTGTACGGTACCGTCGTCAAACCCCATTTCCCTGGAGTAGGACTGGCCCGGGAACTCGTGGCGCGGGCCGGGGAGTTCTCGATAGTTATCGCCGAGAGCAGCTTCATCGGCGGTAATCTAAAACCCTATCTCGGTGCCCGCTTGGTCGATACCCCAACTGTCGATTTCCCGATAAAGGCAATCGTGGAAGGCACAGACAAGCCGGTGTTGTTGATCTGGAATGGCGGCGATTATCCGGATGGTCCCCCGGATGAGCTGGTCACCCACATACGGCGAGCCGGACTGACAGTCGCCCCCGTCGGTGAGCCGGCTACGCTTGAAAAGCGGTACCGGTTCTCCGATGATCAGTCCTTTGTTTTGGCTTGGCAGTTTTGGAAATAGGGGATGGTTTTGGTTTCAGCCAGGCTTGCCGTCGATCCGTGGTTTGACCAGTATTGGCAGATAATAGATGCTGAAGATCAGAAAACAGATCATCCAGATACCGCCTGACAGATGCACCCAGAAGGTATAGATGCCCGGAGCGACCAGGGGTCCGAATACCCGGACCAGCGCCCCCAGGTTAAGCAGCCCGAAGGCCACCTCAACCGCCTTGGCCGGCTGTAGCGGGCGGCCGGTATGACCCAGCGCAACCCGGGCCATCATTCCCAGGGTTAGCACCCCGATACCGCCAATGGTCAAGGCATGCTTGGCCAAGCTCGGGGCTATCAGGTTCCAGGACGCCAGCCCGGTAAGCAGGAGGCCGACGATAATCCACCCCATTCCAGCGTAGAGTACCCAGAGCACTGGAGTGCGCCATACTTGGCGATTGTGCCACCCGGCGACACGCACCATCTGCACCAGCGCGAGGCCCGTTGCCGTGAGCCCGGTAACGGCTGGCGGCAGAGAAGTCAGTTGCAGCAGCACCAACAGGGCAAAGCCGCCAACAGTGGCGATCTCCACCCACTGCCGCCGCACCGCCTGATAGCCTGGAATCACAGCCTGAGTGAAGAACGGCATGACCCTTCCCCCAATCAGGGCCACCAAAAACAATACGAGGTAGAGCATCATATCGATGCCGCGGGCGGCGGTTTGCGTTAATCCAAGCCCCTCCATGTGCACGAGTAGATTAGCCACCGACATGAGCAGTAACAGGGGCACGAAGATTCGGTTGATCTTCTGCTTGCCTTGCCAGAGCGCGGGTTGAATGGCAAACGCCACCGCGGGAAGAAAGCTGAGATCGGCCACCGCAATGACTGCGCCCGGTATCCAGTGATCAAACAGCGGCAGAAGACGGCCCGCCAGCCATAAGGCTGCCAAGGCCATCAGCGGGGTTCCCAGGGGTGTATTGACTCCGGTCCAATTGCGCACTGCGGTTAGCAGAAAGCCGGCGATGATGGCCGTGGCATAGCCAAACAGCATCTCATGGCTGTGCCAGCCGATGAATCCGTAGTAGGAGGGCTTCCAAATACCACCGGACCAGATCGCCAACCAAGACACGATCAACAACACCGCGGAAACCCCTGCGGCACCAAAGAACGGCCGGAAGCCAAGTGCGAAGAATACCGGGCCGGTATAGGAAAGTGTTGGCTTGGGGGGCTCCGAGTGAACTTTCAGCATGTCAGTGGATGGACCTCAACCAGTTTACGGGTGGGCTGTGATGATAAGCGACGAGACGCTCCTGATTTGAAGAGGCGCGATCGGTTAATAATGTTCGCTTGCGGAGATTAAACGACGTTCTCCTTGGCGTACACCCAAGGTCACTCAGCTTAACCGGAGTTCAGCATATTACTTTGATGCGGATCAAAGGTGTATTGCACAAAAAAATGCGGGCCGAAGCCCGCATTGATCATTTTCTGTTTGTCCTGGACGGGACCAGGGCGACTGCTTATTTGGTTTCCGCGGCAGGGGCCTGGGGAGCGACGGGAGCCGCGGGGGCTACCGCATAAGGGGGAACCCCGTACCCGTACGGAGCGCCATAGCCATAGGGACCGTAACCATAGGCGTAACCCGGGTGCTGGTACCCATAACCCCGACCGTAGCCGTTACCCCGGCCGTAGCCCGAACCCTGCGCGCTGAAGCTCATGTTGAAATCGCCAAACATGTCACCAAAGGCGTCGCCGATTCCATCTCCGTAGCCGTTGTTTCCCCAAGGTCCTCCCCACCATGCGGAAGCAGAGGCGGAAGCAGCGATGAGGGTGGCGATGGCGGTTGCTTTAACGATGGTCTTCATTTTGTGTTCTCCAAAAAAGTAGATGGGTAGTCATTTCGTATCTGAAAACAGTGGCTACAAAATGATGCATGTCTTCAATGGAGAAAAAGTATATTAGAATATTCTAAATAAGTCAAATATGTTTTTGAATCGATTCCCTGAGCGCGCCGGATATCCGTTCAGCGCCGGGAGAACAGCAACGGAACGACATCCCGGAAGCTGTCCGCGAAATGAATCCGCAGACCCTTGCGGATATGTTCGGGAACCTCTTCGTAGTCACCCCGGTTTTCCTCGGGGAGGATCAATTCCTTGATACCGGCCCGCCGCGCGGCGATCAGCTTTTCCCGTATTCCACCCACCGGAAAAACCTGCCCCGTCAGGGTTAGTTCGCCGGTCATGGCAATGCGCCTAACCGGCCGGCCGCGGGCCAGGGAGAGCAATGCGGAGGCCATGGTGATACCCGCGCTGGGGCCATCCTTGGGGGTGGCGCCCGCCGGCACATGAAGGTGAATGAAGCTGTTTTCAAAGAACGCGGGGTCGGCGCCGAAGGTCTTTGCGTTGCTCAGGATGTAGCCATAGGCGATCTCCGCCGATTCTTTCATTACCTCGCCCAGTTGGCCGGTAAGCTTGAAACCCCGGCCATAGCTGTGAGTGTGGACCGCCTCAATACTGAGAGTGGCCCCCCCCATTGAGGTCCAGGCCAGACCGGTGACAACGCCGGGTCCCGCCAGACTGCGCTCGTCCCGGAATACCGCACTGCCCAGTTGCGCCTTGAGGTCGGCCTCCTTGATAACGATGGGCGTGGGTTCACCGTCCAGGATCTTTACCACCGATTTGCGGATGATTCTGCTGATCTGCTTCTCCAGGCGCCGTACACCGGCGTCTCTGGCGTAACCCTCGATGATGGCCCGCAGCGTCCGGGAGCCGATCTTGACGTCGTTGCGTTTTAGGCCGGCACGCTGCAGTTGCCGGGGAAGCAGATAGCGGCGGGCGATTTCCAGCTTCTCCTGAGCGATGTACCCGGGAAGGGAGATGACCTCCATACGGTCTAGCAGGGGGGCTGGGATAGTGTCCAGCTGGTTGGCCGTGCAGACAAAGAGCGTCTTGGAGAGGTCGAATCGAAGGTCAAGGTAGTGGTCGAGAAAATCGCTGTTCTGCTCTGGATCCAGGGCTTCCAACAAGGCTGATGCCGGGTCACCGTGATAGGAGGCGCCAATCTTGTCGATCTCGTCTAACATGATCACCGGGTTTGCGGTGCCCGCGTCCTTCATCGACTGGATAAATTTTCCCGGCATGGCCCCGATGTAGGTGCGGCGGTGCCCCTTGATCTCCGCTTCGTCCCGCATGCCGCCCACCGAGAACCGGTAAAAGCGGCGGCCCAGGGCATCGGCGATGGAGCGGCCGATGGAGGTCTTTCCCACACCTGGCGGGCCCACTAACAGGATGATTGAACCGCTCACCTCGCCCTTCATTATCCCTACCGCCAGAAATTCGAGGATACGGTCCTTGACGTCGTCCAATCCGTAGTGGTCTTTGTCTAGTGCCTGGCGCGCCGCCTTTAGTTCCAGCTGGTCCTCGGAGTGCTTGCCCCAGGGCAGCAGGGTGATCCAGTCGATGTAGTTACGGGTCAAGGAGTACTCCGGTGACCCGGTTTCGAGGATCGCCAGTTTCTGCATTTCTTCATCGACACGTGTCTGGGCCTGGGCCGGAAGGCTGAGCCCCACCAACCGTTCGCGAAACCGCTCCAGTTCGGCGGTCCGGTCGTCTTTTTCGATACCGAGTTCCTTCTGGATCGCCTTGAGTTGCTCGCGCAGAAAGAACTCTCGCTGATGGGCCTCCATCCGGTCTTCCACCGATTTTCGAATCTCGCTCTGGGCCCGGGCCAACTGCAACTCGTGGTTGAGCAACGCCAAGACTTTTTCCATCCTGGGTAACAGTTCCACCGCTTCCAGAACCTCTTGGAGTTGCTGCTTGGTGGCGGTGGTCAGGCTGGCCGCGAAGTCGGCGAGATGGGACGGGTCGTCCGGACCCATGCGGTCAAGAAACATCTTCAGCTCTTCACCGTACAGGGGATTGAGGGGCAGCAGCTCCTTGATGGTGTTGATGACCGCCATGGAGTAGGCTTTGATTTCCCCCTTGGCCGCTCCCGATGGCTCCTGAAAGTAATGTACCCTGGCACTGTAGGGACCTTTGTCGTCCAGGATTTTTTCGATGCGGATCCGTTGTAGGCACTCCACCATCACGTGCAGATTGTGATCCACCTGCTGAATACGATGCACCCGGCAGACGCAACCGATTCTGGTGAATTCCGTGGGCTTTGCCTCCTCCGCGCTAGGGGAGTTGGCCAGTACTATACCCAATAACCCATGCCCGGCCTGCTCCACCGCCCGCATCGTCGGCGTCCAGTGGCGGGCATCCATCAACAGCGGAACGGCCTGGCCGGGGAAAAACGGCCGGCTGGTTACCGGCAGCAGGTGGATGATATTGGGCATCACCTCGCCAGGGCGCGCCAACTGGTGGCCGCTGTCAGGGGTGTTGTCATTTTCGATCTGGGTCACATCACTCATCTTACTGCCTTCTTATGTGTCGGTATTGAGGGCCGGATCTGTCCCCTCGGAGCCTGGCTTGAAGATCCTGTAATCTCTATATCAGGACAACTCCGGTGGTTTACAAGCCAGGTTGGCCAGCCGCACAAAATCGGCGACTTCCAAACGCTCGGCCCGCAGACCAGGATCCACGTCCGCCCGAATCATTTGCTCGGCTGTCACCAGCTCTTTCAGACTGTTGCGCAACGTCTTGCGGCGCTGGTTGAAACTTTGCGCCACCAGCCGCGAGAAAAATGGCGGATCGTCGATAACGAAGCGGGGCTCCGGGAATGGAGTGACACGGACAAAGGTAGAGTTAACCTTGGGGGCGGGATTAAAGGCGGAGGGTGGAATGTCGAACAAAGGCAGTGCTTCACACCGAGATTGCACCATGACCGATAGGCGTCCGTATGCCTTGCAACAGGGATCAGCGGTCATCCGGTCCACCACCTCTTTCTGCAACATGAAGTGCATATCGTCGATGCAGCCTGCCTGATCCAGCAGATGAAACAGCAGAGGGGTGGAGATGTTGTAAGGCAGATTACCGACAATCCGCAACCGCTCACTGTTTTCCACCAGTCTGCAAAACGCAAACTCCAGAGCGTCGTGGTTGTGCACCCGCAACTCACCGAGCCCACCCAAACTCGCACGCAACGGCTGAATCAGATCACGGTCCAGCTCCACCACATCGAGCCTGTTCGCCGCACGTAACAATCCCCCCGTGATGGCGCCTTGTCCGGGACCAATCTCCACCAGATGCTCTCTGGGCTTAGGCGCAACGGTTGCGATGATCCGGTTGATCACCGCCGGATCCCGAAGGAAATTTTGGCCGAACCTTTTCCGGGGACGGTGATTCAAGGGGTTACCCGATTGTTGCGCTGAGTTTTCAGCGAGTTAGAAATGTGCATGTGGGAATTATCCACGGAAACCAACGGGATAGAAATGGCGGTGGTGGGATTTGGGGTCGCATCGATTTTCGCAGCGGTGTTAGAAACTAACTTGTTGATTGATGGTATCAACTACATTGATTCAAGTTTTAATTGCAACGATACTAAGATTTAGTTACAGATCGCTTTTTCCGCAAGCTCTACGATGCGTTATATAGGGTCAGTCTTTCGTGCAGCAGGACGTATATTGAGATGGGTGTAAACCTAACGGAGTTAAGACTACCGCATGGAATTAAAGTGAAAAACGAAATACCACTGCCAGATTTTACTTTTCCACCGCTGATTGAAGTGGCCATTTCGGTTCAATTTGAACCCCTGTCCCGCTTAGTTGTGCCTGAAATCGGGCTACTTTGGCAACATTACGGTAGTCGATTCAGTCATGTCGAGCAACGCCCTCCCATCGAACCCAGATTTGAAAAACTAGGTGTAAGAGTTCCACTTTCGCAACAGCCCAGCTTTCAGCTATTCGATACCCCTCCACTGCCCAGAATCTGGTTTCTCGATCAATCAAAAAGGGAGCTCCTGCAAATTCAGCAGAATCGATTTATACGCAATTGGAGAAAGATAGAAGACGGTGATAACTATCCAAGATATGACAGCCATGTTCGACCACGATTTTTAGAAGATTTCGACGACTTTAGGGAGTTTCTTGCCTGTAACAATATCGGTAAAGTGGTTCCCAATCAGTGTGAGGTCACATATATCAATCACCTGAAAAGCGGGAATATCTGGACGACCCATGCCGATATCGGAAAAGTATTCACCTTCTGGAATCAAGATTTCGGGGAAGATTTACGATTCGAAAATGAAGATGCAAGTTTCCAAATACGCCGATTAATCAAAGATCCTGAAGGCGAATTTTTGGGGCGTTTACACATCACACTACAATCTGCTTTTGATGAAAATGATGATCCCCTTTTTGTATTGACATTGATTGCACGTGGGAGGCCACTATCCAATGAGACAGAAGGAATCATAAATTTCATAGATTTAGGAAGAGAATACATTGTCAGGTCTTTTGCAGACATCACTAGGCCTGAACTGCACCAACTTTGGGGTCGCAAGGATTGATTGCCCCAATCACCAAGGAGTTAATATGAATGGATTAAGTGGGACAACTTGGTCCAGCGAAGATCGGATGCCATATCAAGGGATCGGCGCCACTTTGATTAAGTCGACCTCGCCAGAACAGGAGTTGCCACAATGGTGGCCCGCCGCACTCTCAAGAATTCTATTCTTGCTTGAACTTCCTGAGAATTGGGATTCCTATGATGCAAAGAAGATCAACCAACAGATTGCTTACCATGCAGCCCAAATTCTGCTTGAAATTACTCGGCCGGGTATACCTGAACCTTCCATCGTTCCAACAGTGCGGGGAAATCTGCAGTTTGAATGGCACACTAGAGGCATAGATTTGGAGTTCGAAGTCAAGTCGTCAGTGCTAATTAGCGTTTCTTTCGAGGATACTGTAACTGGCAACGAGTGGGAGAAGGATCTCGACTACAATCTGATACCGTTAAAGGACGTGATACGCCAGCTTGTTTCTCGCGATTGAGAATCAAGATAGTTTTCCCCATGCCAGATATTGACTACCAGGACGATGAGTCCATTCCAGATGACTCTCTTTTGCTCAGGCGTATTCTCTCCAATCCCAATATTCATATTGTTTGGGATGAGAATCTTATGTGCTGGAGACCGTCTTCAGCTGCCTTCGACAATGATCGAAATGGAAATCCAATGTCCTTGGTCTTATCAGTTGAACTAGTTCGATTAAATCGTTCTCTAGCAAGTGCACTCAAAGGGCACGAGGATGGGTTTTCGCTAGCAGCTGTGACAGCTGGTTTTTCGAGAAGCTTGAACCCTATTCAGAAAATTGTAAGAGACCCAACCCCAGACGAACCTGCCCACGGCTTGTTGGTGGGTAAAAAAACGCAGAGTGTAAGAAGAAAACTAGCTAAGAGCTCTCAATGGATTGTCGAGCCCGATCTACCAGAGCCCCCATGATCGGAAATATGTATCAAGGGGCCAGAGCACTTGAAATCACAATCACACGTTTACAATCACTTCACAACCTTCAATCTCGGCTGCACTGGCTGATCCAACAAATCAATCGTCTGCTTGAACCGCTCATTCTTCGCAAAAGCTGCATAGGCTCTCTCAGTTGTCTTTACCGACGAATGACCCAACAAATGCTGGACATCGGTAATCGCAGCACCACGATTCAATAACCGTGTTGCAAACGTCTTCCTCAGATTGTGGGATGAAATATCATTGACGCCAGCTCGCTCGAATGCAGCTTCCAATGCCCGGTTATTCTTGATCGTTTTGTGTCCACCAAACTTGCCAGGGAAAACATATTCACTATCAACCAATCTTTTTCGATTGATCAAAGTGTTTCGCAACCGGTTCGTCATTGGAATGAAATCGTCATTCGAAACCTTGGAGCGATACAGATAAATCACACCATTCTCGAAATCGATGTCCGACCATTTCAGAACACTCGCTTCATTGATCCTGAATCCTCCGTCTATCATCACGATGAATATATCTCTGGCGGCCTGCCGACCTTTTACATGCTTTGGATCTGTGACCATCGAGGGATCAAGTTCTTTGAGAATCTTTTGCTCTTCTTCATCGGTTAGATAGCGGAGCGGCTTGTCTTTGACAATCCACTCGCCCCACTCGTATTCCGGGATGTAGTAGCCAAGCCTTTTCGCATTCCGGCAGATTTTATTGAATTGTCTGGACCAGAGGCGGATTGTGATGTCCTTGAATCCACGTTTCCGCTCAAACTCAACCCAATGGGATAGATCGCGGTTGGTGATTTCATCCAAGGGGATATTATCGAAGTAATCCTTGAATCGATTCGTTGCGGTAACCGGATCAAGCGGTTCAAAAGGTGTTCCATGGTGCCATCAGACACATCATGTACTATTTTCGGGGCTTTGATACCTTTCGACTTTGGGGAAAGGAGTGTTTATGCTTCCTATACACAAAATTCAATGGAGGAGATTGCAATGGTTATTCGATGTTTTCTGTGGTGTCGGTTGTTGTCGTCTCGTTGGCCTGCGTTACGGTAGTGACTAACGCGAGTGCTGGCGACGCCGGCAAAATGTCATTTTTCATTACCAGTGTGGGTCCAGGTAATGGTGTCGATCTGGGCGGGCTTGAAGGCGCCGATAAACACTGTCAAAAACTCGGAAGTTCCGCGGGCGCCGGGGACCGCGCCTGGCGTGCCTACCTCAGTGCGCAGGGCAAAGATTTCGCGGATCAAAATGTCGTCAATGCGCGGGACCGGATCGGCAGTGACCCCTGGTACAACGCCAAGGGCGTGCTGATTGCCAACGACGTGGAAGAGCTACACTCGCCAAACAACTACCTGAACAAGGAGACCGCGTTGGATGAGAATTGCCAAATGGTCAATGGCCGCACCGAGAAACCAAACACACATGACATACTGACCGGCTCACGTCTCGATGGCACCTTGTTCGGCCCCCGTTTCTTCACCGATATGACCTGCGGCGACTGGACCCAAAGCGGAGAAGGTGCTGTCATGCTCGGTCACCATGACCGTGTGGGACCGAACGATAACGCCTGGACAAAGTCCTGGAACTCCGCCCACCTTTCCAAGAGATGTAGCCCGGAGGTATTAAAGAAATCCGGTGGTGACGGGTTGTTTTACTGCTTTGCCGAAAAGTGATCAATTTCTGTAGAGCCCAGGTCAGGCGGCTATCCAGACCAGTTTGCCTTGTGACATATGGGTGTCGGAGAGTTAGCCGACTTGTCCATGCGGGAGATGAAAAGTGGACTTCAAACAGGATGCCGGGATTCTGGTTCGCTTGCTGGAGGAGTACCATCAAGAGTCGCGGGAACAACGGCAGCCGGTATTGCAGCTGCCCAAACTGGCCGAGTTGATCGCGCATCTCGATCTCGACCCCTTCATCGCAAACGGCGGACTTACCGGTGCGGCACTGGAGTCTTTCCTCCGTCGTTATCTGAGCGCCACAACACGGTTGCACCATCCAGCCTATTTCGCCCACCAGGTCGCTGTGCCGCACTACGCGGGATCGCTGGCCGCGATGGTGGACGGATTTACCAACAACCCGATGGCGATCTACGAGATGGGTCCTGCGGCGGCAGCCATCGAGTACTTCATCGTCAACTGGATGCTGGAGAAAGCGGGATGGGCACCGATGCCGCCGGTGCCTGGAGAGGGGATTTCAGGGGGTCACGGTGCCGGTGTGCTGACCCATGGCGGTTCGCTGGCGAACCTCACCGCGTTGATTGCCGCGCGCACGCGGGTTGCACCAGATGTTTGGGAGAGCGGCGTTCCGGCTGATCTGGCGATACTTGCGCCGATGCAGTCGCACTACTCCATTGCCCGGGCTGCCGGAATTCTCGGCCTGGGGAAGCGCGCACTCTATCCGCTGGAGGTGGACGAGAGAGGCGTGGTGAAACCTGATCGGTTAACTGCCGCGCTGCAGCGCCTCACGGCTGATGGACGGCGGCCGATGGCCCTGGTGGCAAATGGCTGCAGCACAGCAGTGGGCTGCTACGATCCGCTTCGCGAGATCGCTGCTTTTTGTCGCGAGCATGCCATCTGGCTGCATGTCGACGGCGCACACGGCGCCAGCGCACTGCTCTCGCGCCAGCGGCGTGTGCTGCTGGCAGGGGTCGAGCTGGCCGACTCGATGATCTGGGACGCGCATAAGATGCTGCGCACTGCGCCTCTCTGCGCCGCTGTTCTGGTTCGCGATCATCGAGACCTGGAAGGGGCGTTTCACCAGGAGGCAAGTTATCTGTTTCACGCCAAGAGCCAGCCTGGAGTGGATATGATCCACCGCACCGTGGAGTGCACCAAAGCGGCGTTGGGGTTGCGGCTCTTCATGGTGCTGGGCGCGATGGGTGAGCGCGGGTTGGCGGACTATGTGGACCGGCAATCCAATCGCGCCCTGCAGGCGTACCGTTACTTCGAGTCACAGCCTGACTTCTCCTGCCCCGTGGAACCGCAGAGCAACATCCTCTGTTTCGCCTATCGGGACTGGAACGAAGAGCACCTGCGTATACGCGACCGGATGATCGCTGACGGATCCTTTTATCTTTCGACCACACAGCTGAATGGACGCTGGTACCTGCGCCTGGTTTTCATGAATCCAATATCAGGGATGAAGGAGGTGGAGGCGTTGGCAGACAGGCTGCGTGAGTCCGAAAGCGACAGGCCCGAAAGCCGGTGACAAATGCTTTCCCTTCTTTCTATTCACCATTACATCCCTGGCTCCGAACAACAAACGTGGAAGTAGATTGACCCGAGAGTAGAGCGCAGTATCGCCCCCCCCCACAGGCTGTTGGCTGATCGGTCAGGCGTAAGCATCGGGCTTACGAAATGATCTCGAAAGTGGAGTGACGGTGCCCTCGCTTGATGCGGTAGCGCGAGAAATCGCCGTGATTGATGGTGAAAGTCTTGTGAACTTTTAGGCTTCCGTGAGTGCCACCAGTGACGTGTCAGAGAGATCCATGTGATGATCGGCGTACTGCACCATCAGCTCGAACATCCGGGCCAAAATCCTGTCATCCAGGTACCGGACATTGAATTCTTGGCCTGTGCCAGAGTCTATCAGGCATTGTGCTCATTGATCCTTGCTATCTGGCACTCGGAGCCACTTTCGAAGAGAGAAGCAGACGTTACAGGGAATACGTCAATGCTTAGGTTTCGGAAATGAATGGGTGGTCACGTTGGTCCGGAATACCTATCAGTAACCAACCGGTACGGCCCGGTTCATGGACGCAGTGGCGTCGATTATCGGAATGAGAGTGCGGAACCGAAAGCCAGGGCGGCCGAGGAAACTTGAAAAATAAATCTGTCCGTATGCTGTAACAGCAGTCAATCTAGCGGGTTCAAGTCCCGTCCGGGAAATTGTCCGTTCGTCCCGGTAGCATGAGGAAGCGGCGTCACAGTGACGAGGGGTCGTGAGTTTCCACACAGCAAGAGAGCACAGGCCGTAACGTAAGTGAACCCATGAGTAGCCTCGTAAATTTAATCGGAGTAGCCGACCCTGTGGACAGAAGGGGAAGGCCGCTGGGTGGCGCGGGAATAACGGAAGTAGCGTCCATCGACTCCCGTGGTAGCAGGGGCGGCATGTTCTCGAAGATTGACAGCCCAGTGCTGGAGATCCGTGAAAGCGGGCTGGACAACGGCGCATGCCTTGGCATGAAGAACACCGGAATGCCGTGTGCGGGAAAACCGCATGCACGGTTTGATGAGGGAGGGCTGGCCAACATGGCTATGCATCGGCTATTGAGGCACCGCCAGACGAAAGCGGCGGCAACGGATAGGTCGGCGCTACGGCGATGGCATTCTGCCCTCTACTCTACCCGTTATCCCTCAGGTTGGTGCCCCACGATAGTAATGCCATAAAAACAATGATCCCACGCTACGCCATGGTGACCAGTGTTCCACCAGTTCGCGGGCCTGTTTGGGTGTCAGTTTGCCGTCAATACCTTTGAGTTTTCCCAGTGATGATCGGAGTGCAAGATCGCCAGCCGGGAACACATCGCGACGTCTTAGTGAGAACATCAGATAGATCTCTGCGCTCCACAGTCCGAAACCGCGCAAAGCCGTAATGGCGGCGATGACTTCATTGTCGGTTTGTTTGCTCATGCCATGCAGGTCCAGTTGCCCTCCAACAATCGCGTCGGCCAAGCCCCTGGCATACGCTATTTTACGGTAAGACATGCCTGCATTTCGCAATGCTTCAGGATCCAGTTTTAGAAACGAATTCGGCGATACTTCGTCCATCAGAGCAAGAACGCGTTCGCGTATGGCTCGCGCCGCATCGGTCGAAATCTGCTGACTGACGATGGTGGCAAACATGGTATTGAATCCGGCTGGCCTCAGCCTGGGCGCTGGCAAACCAACCTGCTCAACGGCGTTGGCTATGTCCTCGTCAACCTTGGCAAGTGCGTCCATGCCTTTCTTAATGATACGTTTATCCATACTGCCACTTTCCTATGGAAAAGATCTCTCAAAAAAAAGGTCCAGGAAGATTCAACAAATCCTTTCCGGATCCTCGGATTCCGACCAGTTTGAAATAGGGCAGAGTAGCCACATAATAACCGTCCAATTGTATTGCTGAACAGGAGGTTGTATGTCTAAGATTGCATTGATCGTAGGTGCAGGAAGCGGCAATAGTGCTTCGTTTGCGCGGGCATTGGCAAACCAGGGGAATAAAGTTGTTCTGGCAGCGCGTAATATCACCAAGCTGGATGCGTTGTGCAAGGAGATAAGTGCCAACGCCTTCAGCTGCGATGCAACTTCGGCAGAGTCTGTAAAAGATCTGTTTGAATCGGTGGATCGATCAGAAGGTGCTGTAGATACTGTACTTTATAATGCAAGTGCCTTTACGCCCGGTTCAGTGACGGAACTCGATCCAAAAGCAGTCCATGATTCGTTTATGCAAACGGCCTTCGGTGCTTTTCTGGTGGCGCAACAGGCTGCGATTAGAATGAAGAAGACCGGTGGAGGCGCAATATTCTTTACCGGTGCTACCGCCAGCATAAAGGGTTTTCCCGGCTTTTCCGCGTTCGCGATGGGCAAATTTGCGCTGAGGGGTCTGGCGCAAAGTCTGGCGCGAGAACTTGGACCTGAGAACATCCATGTCGCCCATTTTATAATCGATGGGCGAATTGCATCCCCCGGCCGGGGCCCTGATGAAGAAAATGAAATTATCAACAAGGATGATGCTGAACTTGAACCCGATGCGATCGCGCAAACCTATATGGCAGTTTTGAATCAGCATCGCAGCGCATGGACTAATGAAATTGACCTACGCCCCTGGGTTGAGAACTTCTGACTCAGGGCAGGAGGTCCGTTCACACAAAAGCTCTACATCCTGGACTTAATCGTAGTCATCGTCTTTGCGATTGCCGGCGCCATCGTCGCCCGCTATAAACAGTTCGATCTGTTTGGTGGCATCGTGCTAGCCATGGTGATGGCCATCGGCGGTGGCTCAGGACTATTGTTGGGCCACCAACTAGAGCTTGTCAGCAGCACCAATATGCTGATCTCCATGGGTCTGACCTTCGCTATGCGCATGGTCAGCGTCTACTTGGGCTGGCACTTATCTCCATCCAAATTCCCTGCTGTTTCTGAGCCGTTTGTGTTTCCGGGACGTGTATTAATATTTAATACACGTCCCGTTCAGTAGAGAAGGTGGATATGCCCAGAAATACCTCAGTCACACTTGGCGATCATTTCGATGCCTTTGTCAGCGAGAAGATCGCCGAGGGCCGTTTTCAGTCGGTCAGCGAGGCGGTGCGTGCCGATTTGCGTCGTCTGGATGAGGACGAGGTGAAGCTCGAAGCTCTGCGGGCCAAACTGGCAGCCGGTGAGGCAAGTCCCTTGGTCGAAGCGTTCTCGCCGCAGGAATTCCTTGCCGAGATGCGCACCAAGCACGGCAGGTGAACGGCATCTATTCATTGCGCGAGTTCGCTCGTGCCGACCCTGGAGGCGATCTGGGTCTATACGGTCGAACACTGGGGTATCGAGCAGGCGGAGCGCTACCTGCAGGGTCTCTTTGGCTGCTTTGAGGAATTGGCAGCCAATCCCCGGTTCGGCCGGGAACGGAGTGAAGTGAAGGCGGGTTATCGCAGTTTTCCGCAGGGCCGGCATGTCGTGTTCTACTTGATCGTGCCAAAAGGTGTGGAAGTGATCGGAATTGTCCATCAAAGTGTCGACGTCGATGCGCACTTGGGGGAGTTGCCTGATGATGAGTGGTAGTGATCCCGAAGACTTTAACTACCCTCTGTTCAGTGGCAGGTAGGTGGTCGAATCCCAGCGTCGCAGTGGGTACAAAGATACTGCCCGCGCAGCTCGTGAGATTGTTGATAACGCTATTGAGGCTGGTGTGAGGAGCATCTGGATAGTTCCAAATAAAGTCTCGGAAGCCAATCGAAAGAAGAGTCAGAGGAAAGCTGCACATGCTGATCCAGCATATCAATCGTCGGCTTGAATCACTCATTCCTCACGAAATCTGCATAATGTCTCCTATACCAACTCGTCCCTTAGAAACAGTCACTCCAGGGTCTGTGCTATGTACTCTCCGAAGAATTTCGCCAACTTTGGAGGTACGGCATTCCCAATCAATGTTGCCGTGAACTCAAGATTGTCTTCGGGATAGAACACATAGCTTCTCGGGAACGTTTGGAGCAGCGCTGCTTCTCTAGGTGTAATGGCTCTGTTTTGCCGAGTGTCGTAATGTCCGAACCGGCCGTTTGAAATCGAAATGAATTTTGTGGTTATGGCAGGAGCCGGCTTTACACTAGGGTTTCCCGTTACCAGCTGGATTTCTCTTGAGGCCTCTACAAATGGATGGCCTGATTTGCGCTTTGGCGGACCGGGGTTTTGTCCCGCTATATGGACAAGAACCCCAAACGGATATATTTTCAAGTGCAATATGCCCGAGGACGGGGGATTGTGCCCGTTAAGGGAAGATCTTTGCCCCGGCTTTTAAGATAAGATACATTTCTCCATCACATCAGCTGATGAAGTCGATTTTCAGCATACACTGAATATGTTGTGAACTAATTTGACTCCACGGCTTCGGGTACGTTGCCAGCCTTCAGTTGTTTGATGGCGTCCGAGAGTAATTTCAATAACTTTTTACGTCTTCGCATGAGTGCGTAGAAAAAGTACACACACAGTCCCACCATGATCAAGGAACCGACATCCACGCCATCCATTAAAATTAGCGCGATACCTCCCATAGCGAGAAAGATCGTCAGGATTGCCCAATAGGCGTGTCCAATCGGACCGGCAGTGAAATTGCGTTCATCTTTGTTGAGGCCCCAGTCATCCGTAGTATGGTTGTAAAACGCTAGGTAGTCGGGCCTTTGTTTGTTGTTAACCTGCCCCCAGAAACTTGTCACACGGTCTCCGTTTTTTACCGGGGCGGCTTCAGCTGGGGCAACAATATACATTTCTTTGCCATCGTCAAGATTGAGCATGAATTCAATCCAGTTTGACGTGCGATGTGTGGTGGTACGGTTGTTGTAGTCTACGGTAGTTTGAGTTTGCGTGGACGTTTGGACGCCGGACACTGTGCCCGTATTACCCCTCAGCTCCACTTTAGTCATTCCAATCCTTGCACTGCCAAATGGGATATATGCCATTGTTATTCTCCTTGCCATATATGGATAAAACCGTGATGCCTCAACGGTAACTGACAGCGGTTGAGCTAATTTTCGGAATAATAAGCCTGAATCAGAGGTCATGGGTACTGAAATTATTGGGCTGAGATTAGGACGCGATTGTATAGCGCATTTGCTGAGAAAGGCGAAATTCTGTGGCAGGGGAGTCGAGGTGTCTGCATCACGTTGGAAAGCACATCGAATTCTGGCACATACCCGCGCGTACTGTGCCTGATGACCAACCATGTCCACCTTCTAATACAACCAAGTGAGCTGAAATCTGGCTTGGCTGCTCTGATGAAACGGCTGGCCGGGCGCCAGACTTGTTACAGAAACAAGATGGAAGGTCG
>JAGRGP010000033.1 GCA_020445415.1 Gammaproteobacteria bacterium
CCATGGCATCGGCGCAGTGGGCATTAACCATGTACTCCACCGAGTCGGCGATAATATCCCGGGATGGCAAGGAGTAAAGCATGCCACCGTGCCCCATGGCGATACCATCATCCACCGCGATGGTGTTGAACTCCTTGGCCACACCACCCGCCTTCTCGATCTCCCGGGCCACCAGCTGTCCGAGATCCTTGAGGTGGACATGTCCGGGCACGAACTGGGTAAAGGAATTTACGACAGCGATAATCGGCTTGTCGAAGTCTTCTTCCTGCATGCCTGTGGCGCGCCACAGAGCGCGGGCACCCGCCATATTGCGACCTTGGGTGGTGGTTCGGGATCGATACTGGGGCATTGTGGTCTCCGGGGGACGGTACTGTTACCCCGGATTATCCCTGAAATTGGGAGTATCGGCACCCCTCATCTGCCGACAAAGCCCTATGCGGAGCAAGCCCTTTTATCGCGACGGCGCGCTTCCGTGCGAGTTGGGACTATACTCCGAGAATGACTCAACAGCACAGGATCCCTTATGGCGACAAAGAGCGAACTGACCCGGCAACGTATCGTAAGCGCGGCGAATCAACTTTTTTACCGCAAGGGTTTCAATCGCACCTCCTTCAGCGACGTGGTCCAAGAAGCAAAGGTTCCCCGAGGCAATATCTACTACTACTTCAAGTCCAAAGACGAGATTCTCCGCGCCGTGGTAAAACAGCGGCTGGACGTGACCGCGGGAATGCTCGCGGAATGGGACCGCTCCTTCAAGAACCCGGTTGACCGTCTGGAACGGTTTGTGCGGATCATGTATGACAGTACACCGGCGCTACTGCGGTCGGGGTGCCCCATGGGCTCCTTGCTAACCGAGCTGGCAAAGGACCAGCCCAACCTGAAAACCGAGGTCAAGGCATTGTTCGATATCTTTCAGCAATGGCTGCAACAACAGTTCCGGGAACTGGGGTATACGGATGAGGCCTACGAACTCTCGCAGCAGCTGCTTGCCCGGGGCCAGGGACTGATCATCGTCGCGCAGGTCTATCAGGACCCCGGGTTTCTGGAGCGTGGCACCAAAGAGATCAATCGCTGGATAGAGGAACTCGCACGTTATGCCTGAGGCCGTGCCGGGACTCGTGCCCATGATCGCGCAGTTGATTGCAGCGCCCTCAGTCAGTAGCGTCAGCCCCCAGTGGGATCAGTCAAATCGAGGAGTTATCGACCTGCTGGCGGAATGGTTCGAGCAACTCGGATTTCGCGTGGAAATCCTGTCGATACCTGACCATCCGGGCAAATTCAACCTTATCGCCACCTTGGGCGAGGGGGACGGGGGTCTGGTATTGTCGGGACATACCGATACCGTGCCCTGTGACGAACTACTCTGGCGCAGCGATCCTTTCACCTTGACCCAAAGGGATGGGCGCCTCTACGGTCTAGGCACCGCTGACATGAAGGCCTTTTTTGCCTTGGTCATAGAATCCGTAAGGAACCTGGAGCGGAAGGCCCTCAAGAGGCCTTTGGTGATACTTGCCACCGCAGACGAAGAGAGCAACATGAGCGGGGCCCGTTCCTTGGTGGACACTCACCGGCGGCTGGGGCGTCATGGGATTATCGGCGAACCCACGGGGCTGCGGCCCGTGCGCATGCATAAAGGGGTCGCCATGGAGCTGCTCCGCGTAAAGGGCCGCTCTGGCCATTCCAGTGATCCATCGCTGGGAGTAAGCGCTCTTGAGGGTATGCATCAGGTAATCGGCGAACTCCTGGCATGGCGCACGGAGCTGCAACAGCGCCATCAAAATACACTGTTCAAAGTCGCGTTTCCAACCCTCAACTTGGGGCATATTCACGGCGGCGACAACCCCAACCGCATCTGCGGCCAATGTGAGTTACATTTCGATATCCGGCCGTTGCCCGGCATGCTACTGGGCGACTTGCGCGCCGAATTGGCCGAACGCTTGAAGCGATTGCTGACAGGCACTGATCTGGAGCTGGAGATGATCTCGACCTTTTCCGGGGTCGAGCCGCTGGAGACCCCCGCCGACCGCGAGATCGTACGAACGGCCCAGGCGCTAACGGGGCATGTCGCCACCGCGGTGGCTTTTGGAACCGAAGCCCCCTATCTGCAGCAACTGGGTGTGGATACCGTCATCCTTGGCCCGGGGGATATCGAGCAAGCTCACCAGCCGGATGAGTATCTGGCACTAGCGAGAATCGAACCGATGCTGGGGCTGCTAACGGGATTCATTCATCGCTTCTGCTTGTAATCATCCGGTGCAGCTTCAATGGACATCGGGAGTTCCAGACGCGCTCCGGAAACCAAGCCGTTGCGACGAAACCAACCTGCATTCATCTCCAAGGCGTAACGCGCGGGAGCAGATGAACGGTGTATCTCCCGGCCACCGTCAGGCTGCATGGTGAGCCAATTAAGCAATATCCCCTGGTCGTCGAAAAACCCCACATCGAGAGGAATTGGAACGTTCAGCATCCAAATCTGAACAGGCTGCTCCCTGGGAAACACCAGAAGCATCCCCTGGTCCTTCGCCAACGCTTGCCGATACATCAGCCCCTGGCGCCGGGCATGGTCGCTGACCGCCACCTCCACCCATGCCGTAACGCCGCCCACACGAATGGCTATCCGGTCTTCGCCAGCGTGAGGGGCGGTCATTAGCATACAAACCAAGATGAACGTGACCGAACGGATCCTCTGCATCTCTTCTCCCGTTTGGCAATGACCACAGCCCATCATTTCCAATGAAACTACCCGGTAATGATGGTTAAATTACACCCTCGGTGCAAACAGGAATCAACCGCGTGTCCAACTCTAAACCCCTAAAATCCGACTCCTTTGTCCAGTGGTTTCGTAGTTCCTCTCCCTATATTCACGCTCACCGAGGGAAGACAGTCGTCATCGCCTTTGGCGGCGAAGCAATTATCGATTCCGGATTTCCCGGTCTGGTGCATGACATTGCCCTGCTGCATGGATTGGGTATCAAGGTCGTATTAGCGCATGGTGCCCGCCCTCAGATTGAAGAGCGACTACGGCTAAAGAATGCGCAGATGCAGGTGGTTAACGGCCTAAGGATTACCGATGAAACAGCCCTTGCCTGCGTGAAAGAGGCGGCTGGAATCACCCGGGTTGAGATCGAGGCGCTGTTCTCCATGGGCTTGAGCAATTCACCGATGGCGGGGGCTAACATCCGGGTGGCTTCGGGGAATTTTGTGACCGCCCGGCCACTGGGTGTCCGGGACGGTATCGACTACGGGCATACCGGTGTGGTCCGGCGTATCGACGTCGGTGCCCTTGAGCGGGTGCTCGAGTCGGGATCGATCGCGCTAATTCCCCCCCTGGGTTACTCACCCACCGGCGAAGTATTCAATCTCAGCGCGGCCGACGTAGCGGGTTCCGTGGCAGCCGCCATCGGCGCTGACAAACTTATCTTGCTGCTTGAGGACCTACCCTCTATCGGACGAAAGAGAAGATTGCCGGCCAATCTAATCCCCGCAGAGCTGGACGAAATTCTGCGCCGGCAAAAGCGGCTTCCCGACGAACTCCGCCAAAGCCTGACCGGTGCCGTCGAGAGCAGCCGGCGGGGCGTGGAGCGTATCCACCTACTAGATCGTAAACTTGATGGCGCGGTGTTACATGAACTGTTCACCCGGGACGGCGTGGGCATAATGGTCACCACCGAGCACTATGAGGAGATACGTACCGCGCTCATCGATGACGTAGGGGGCATCCTCGAGCTGATCTCACCGCTAGAAGACCAGGGTGTATTAGTACGACGCTCCCGGGAGCTGCTAGAGACCGAGATCGAGCGGTTCTCGGTCATCGAGCTGGACGGTGCGGTGATCGGTTGCGCGGCACTTTATAGTTACCAGGATGAGGCGATGGGTGAACTGGCATGCCTGGCAATCCACACCAGCTACCGCTCGGGCGAGCGGGGTGATCTGCTCTTAAGGCATGTGGAACAGCGTGCCCAAGCGGCTGGAGTCAAAAGACTTTTTGTGTTGACCACGCAAACCACCCACTGGTTCCGGGAACGGGGGTTCGTCGCCATGCCAGTGGCAGAGCTGCCTGTTTCGAAGCGCAAACTTTACAACTTGCAACGCAACTCTAAAGTACTGGTAAAGGCGCTAGACTGAACGGGAGGACGAGACACGGAGAGATCAGCTGGCCTGGGCCTCTCCGTTTCCTTCCCAAAACCCGCGCCAGGCCATTAAACAACCTAGACATACCCGATGGGATGCGATGGGCTTGAGTAGATGCGTACCTAAACATCGCACCGCAATCTGAGGCTCAGTTCCAGGGTTACTCCGGCATTACCTCGCTTTCTAACAGAAACTGATGAAATCGCTGAGCCGCGAGTGACAAGCGCTTACCCTTGGGATACACCACGAACCACTCCCGGTGCATCGGCATCCCCGCCACGTTCAAGGTAACCAGCCGCCCCGTTTCGAGTTCCAAACGCAGGCTAAAAATCGATAACATCCCCACCCCAAGCCCAGCAATGGCCGCCTGCTTTATCGCCTCGCCGCTACCAAGTTCCATATAGGGCTCAACCGGAATCTCCAACTCGGCGAAGTGCTGTTCGAAGGCACGCCGGGTACCTGAGCCCTGCTCCCGAAACAGCAGGCGCTCCCCAGCGATCTGCTCGAGAGTGATGTCCTTCTGACCGGCTAACGGGTGGTCGGCGCTGGCACAAAATACCAGCTCATCCTCCAGAAACGAGGCCTTCTCCACGTCACGTTCCTCCGGCGGGCGCCCAAGGATATACAGATCGTCGACATTTTCATCCATGCGCTCAAGGATGTTGGCCCGATTGGTCACCTTGAGCTGGGGGCGCACCCGATCGAATTGGCGCACGAAGGCCCCCAAGTATCGGGGCAGGAAATACTTCGCGGTAGTGGCCACCGCAATCCTCAGGGGACCTGAAACCTGCCCACACAACTCGCTGAGATTCTCTTCCAGATTTCCCATGCGCGCGAAGATGTCCGTGCACGCAGCATACACCTCCCGTCCCGCTTCAGTCAGATAAAGGCGTTTCCCCAATTGCTCGAACAATCGCTGGTCCACAAGCTCCTCAAGCCGTTTTACCTGGATGGAAACGGCGGGCTGAGAGAGATGAACTTCCCTGGCAGCCAAGGTGAAACTGGCGTTTCTGGCCACTGCCTCGAAGAGTCTAAGTTGTTGAAAGGTCGCTCTAATCATTTATGCCATATAAAATAGTTAATCCAAACAATAAAAACAATTAACTTTTGTATATATTCGAACTTCGTTATGTTGTTGGCACCAGAGAGTACCGGTACTTTTCCGGGTATTCGCTGACGTCAACAGAGAGTTTGCAAAAGGAGCGACTGAAACATGGCGAAAAAATATGACGCGGGTGTAAAAGAGTACCGTGAAACATACTGGATGCCCGATTACGCACCCAAGGATACCGATATCCTGGCCTGCTTTAAGATTACCCCGCAGCCTGGTGTACCCCGAGAAGAAGCCGCAGCCGCGGTGGCGGCAGAATCCTCAACCGGCACCTGGACCACGGTGTGGACCGACTTACTGACTGATCTTGACTACTATAAAGGGCGGGCCTATGCCATCGAGGACGTACCCGGCGACGATAGTTGCTACTACGCCTTCATCGCCTACCCAATCGATTTGTTCGAGGAAGGTTCAGTCGTCAACGTGTTCACCTCCCTGGTGGGTAATGTGTTCGGCTTCAAGGCTGTACGAGCCCTGCGCTTGGAGGATGTGCGCTTCCCAATCGCCTACGTCATGACCTGTAACGGTCCACCCCACGGCATTCAGGTTGAGCGTGACATCATGAACAAGTATGGTCGCCCCA
Source organism: Gammaproteobacteria bacterium (assembly GCA_020445415.1). Taxonomy (GTDB): domain Bacteria; phylum Pseudomonadota; class Gammaproteobacteria; order Chromatiales; family Chromatiaceae; genus HKST-UBA178. The sequence continues at coordinate 5,826 of JAGRGP010000033.1, forward strand.
TGCTGGGCTGTACCATCAAGCCCAAGCTAGGCTTATCTGCTAAAAACTACGGCCGTGCCGTGTACGAAGGACTGCGTGGCGGTTTGGATTTCACCAAAGATGACGAAAACGTCAATTCTCAGCCCTTTATGCGATGGCGCCAGCGCTTCGACTTCGTCATGGAGGCTATCCATAAGGCGGAGGCCGAAACCGGCGAACGCAAGGGTCACTACCTGAACGTAACCGCCCCCACCCCCGAGGAAATGTACAAACGGGCCGAGTACGCCAAGGAGATTGGCGCGCCCATTATCATGCACGACTATATCACCGGTGGCTTTTGTGCTAACACCGGGCTCGCTCAATGGTGTCAAAACAACGGGGTGCTGCTGCACATCCACCGGGCCATGCACGCGGTACTCGACCGCAACCCTCACCACGGCATTCATTTCCGTGTATTAACCAAGATCCTGCGCCTTTCTGGGGGCGACCACCTACACACCGGCACGGTGGTCGGAAAACTGGAGGGCGACCGTGAAGCCACCCTGGGCTGGATCGACCTACTACGCGAATCCTATATCAAGGAAGACCGCAGTCGAGGCATCTTCTTCGATCAGGATTGGGGCTCCATGCCCGGCGCCTTCGCGGTTGCATCGGGGGGTATCCATGTCTGGCACATGCCGGCATTGGTCACCATCTTCGGTGATGACGCCGTGCTGCAGTTTGGTGGCGGCACGCTAGGCCACCCCTGGGGTAACGCAGCCGGCGCCGCGGCAAACCGGGTCGCTGTCGAAGCTTGCGTCGAAGCCCGAAACCAGGGTCGCGAACTCGAAAAAGAGGGCAAAGACATTCTGACCCATGCGGCTAAATCCAGTCCCGAGCTCAAAGCGGCGATGGAGACCTGGAAGGAAATTAAGTTCGAATTCGATACCGTGGACAAGCTAGATGTCGCCCACAAATAGCGGCACCCGTGTAGTTACCGTGAACCCCGCTCTACCTATCCGCTGCAAGGTCCACCAACGGAACCAGGCGGCGGGTGCCAAAGCGGTGGATCCGAACACCCGATATATCGAAAGAGGTAAATAGCAATGAGTGAAGTACAAGACTACAAGTCGAGCCTGTCCGATACCGGCAGCCGCAAATTCGAAACCTTCTCCTATCTGCCCGCGATGGATGCGGCGGGTATCCGCAAGCAGGTGGAGTATATCGTCTCCAGGGGTTGGAATCCGGCGATCGAACATACCGAGCCAAAGAATGCCTTCAGTCACTACTGGTACATGTGGAAGCTCCCGATGTTTGGGGAGACTGACGTGGACGTGATCCTCGGTGAAGCAGAGGCTTGCCACAAGGCGCATCCGGGCAATCACGTCCGGCTAATCGGCTATGACAACTATGCCCAGTCGCAAGGCGCCAGCATGGTGATCTACCGTGGAGAAACGGTCTAAATCAATCCGGCTCCCATCCCGCCGGCGACGGCGGGATGAATCGCCTCTGCTTGATCGAGCGAGACCGACCCCGGAAGCCGCCTTGATATTCAATTGTCTGAATCCCTTGCGGCACTCCTTGGCAAAGGGCGTTACCGACCCATGTTGTGACCCGAGTAAGCCTTGGGAGAATAGGATAACCCATGAGTGAAAGCAGTCAGTACCTGATCGAAAACGAGCCTTATTACCACCCGGTTGGTGACGAAGTTGAGAAATACAGCGCTGCCTACCAGGCACGCATGCCAGTCATGCTTAAAGGACCTACCGGCTGCGGGAAATCCCGCTTCGTCGAGTACATGGCATGGAAACTGGGCAAGCCGCTCATTACGATTGCCTGCAACGAAGACATGACAGCCTCTGATTTGGTCGGCAGATATCTGCTGGATATCGATGGCACCAAATGGCATGACGGCCCGCTTACCGTGGCGGCACGCATCGGCGCCATCTGTTACCTGGACGAAGTGGTTGAAGCACGTCAGGATACCACGGTGGTGATTCACCCACTGACCGACCATCGGCGGGAACTGCCCCTCGAAAAGAAGGGCGAATTGGTCAAGGCACACCCCGATTTTCAGCTGGTGATTTCCTACAATCCGGGATACCAAAGTTTGATGAAAGACCTGAAACAGTCCACCAAGCAGCGCTTCGGTGGCCTATCTTTCGACTATCCCAAGACCGAAATCGAGACGGCTATTGTTGTCCACGAGAGCGGTGTGGACGAAGCCACTGCCCAAAAACTGGTACAGATCGCCCGGCGCTCCCGAAACCTCAAGGGACATGGTCTGGACGAAGGCATGTCGACCCGTCTGCTGGTTTACGCGGCCCAGCTGGTTACCGGTGGCATCGACCCCCATGCCGCCTGCGAAATGGCGTTGGTGGTGCCACTAACCGATGATCCGGACATGCGTGATACCTTGGGGGCAGCGGTCAAGACCTATTTCTAGCCACGCGGTATTGGCTCCGCCCGTCACACAACCTGCGGCAAACAGCCGTTAAACATAAAGGTGTGAACCGCGCTAGCATCAGGGCTACCTAATCATGCCGATTGACTTCAGCGATTATCTCTCTTGCCTGGATACCGGGGAACATCACCACGCCCAGGCCCTCGAATCATCCTACCAGGAGGCGGCTCGGGTCATGTCACCCCGTGGTCTCCAAAATTACCTGGAAGGCATGCGTGCCATGTGTGCGATGGGAAGGGGTCAAGACCTGGTGATGACCTACATCCAAGAGATACCCGGGGTTGCCAAAGAGGTAGGCGAAGACATAATTCCGGATATCGTTGAATCCCTGATGAAACTGGCCTCCCACACCTCTGGCAGCGTCATCACGCTAATCCTCTCCAATATGCCGCTGGCCGCCCAACGGCTCGGAGACGCCGACGTATTGCGCGGCTACCTCACATTGTTACACCAGTTGGCGGGAAAGGCTCCCCGCGGTATGCGTCCCATGGTGGAAAACCTAGACGAACTGCTGGCCAAGCTGACCCTGGGGGGGCTCAGGCGCTGGGCAATGTGGGGAGCCCAAGCCCACCAGCGTGACCTTGACGGCCAGATGGCCTACTTCGGCTTAACCAGCGGAGTGTCCCGCTCGGTACTGCAAAAAGAACGCCGTGGCACATTGTTCGTTGACAATCAACGCAAGCTGAATTTCTATCTCCGGGCACTGTGGGCACGCGCCTTTTTCATGCGCCCCACAGCGGGAGACTACGAGACACGCCGCGGTCTGCGCCCGTATATCGAAGATTTTCAGATCTATCTACCGGATGCCTTCGATACCTTTCGGGGGATAACCGGCATCGAACTCTACAGGGCAACAGTCGCCCATGCCGCCGCCCACCTTGTGTACACGCGCGAGGCGATCTCCGCGGAGCAACTTTCCCAAGCCCAAATGCGTTTCATCGAGCTGTTTGAAGATGCCCGCATCGAGTACCTAGCCTACCAGGAATTTCCGGGACTCAGAAAATTGTGGCTAGCGATCTTGACCGCAACAGCTGACAGTAACGACGAGTACGGTCAACCCCATGAGACCATGGACTACATGCTGCGCGTGACCCGAGTTATCATGGATCCGGACTACCGGGACCCCGAACCGCGAGTGGATGCCTGCGCCAGGGATTTTCGTGCGCAACTGGAACAGAATCCTCAGGCTCCGCACCTCAGTTGGCGGGCGGGGATCGATTTCTATAACCTGATGACCCAGATCGCTACCATACCCAGTGTCCGCATCCTTTCGGAATGGCCGCTCCCCTACCGGGACGATAACCGGTATATCTGGGAGTTTTCGGAAAACCTGTTTCTCTCCAGGGGAGCCGATTTTTTGCCCGCCAGCCGTCAGCAGCAGGTGCGGCGCTATGTCTCGGCAATCGAGATGGCCAATGAAGTAGATTGTGAGCTGGCGGGAGATGATGCCCAGGAGATCTGGGTTTGCTCCACCGAGTTTTTCCCCTATGAAGACCAGGGTGTCAGCTACAATGAGATGTGGGGCAAGGAGCCGGTTTCCGAGCCTTTCCACTACGAAGAGTGGGACTATCACGTACAGTTGGCACGTCCCGAGTGGGTGACGGTGGTTGAACGCCGCCAACCCAAGGGCGACCCCGAGTTGATGGATGAAATCCTGGTCAAGCACAAGCCTATCGCGTCCCGTATCCGCCATTTGATCGACGCCCTACAACCTCAGGGAATCGTGCGCCGCAGAGGTTATGAGGAAGGCGAGGAACTCGACTTGAACGCCGCCGTGCGTGCCATGATCGATATCCGCCGAGGCGTGATGCCAGATCCCCGAATAAACATTCGCATCACTCGACATATCCGCGACCTTTCGATTCTGGTGTTGATGGACCTCTCCCAATCGACCAATGAAAAGATTGGTGATATCCCCAAGGATGCAGCGGGCTATGCGGAGCAACCCAGTATTCTGGACCTAACCCGGGAAGCCACCGGTTTACTGGCTTGGGCAATAGACTCCATAGGCGATAATTTCGCTGTGCATGGCTTCGCATCCGACGGCCGTCACGACGTTCAGTACTATCGCTTCAAGGACTTCAACCTGCCTTATGACGAGAATGCCAAGGCCCTGATGGCGGGAATGACAGGCGGCCTCTCAACGCGCATGGGGGCTGCCTTGCGGCACGCCGGTTGGCACCTTTCCCGGCAGGAGGCTCAAAAACGGTTGGTGCTGCTCATCACTGATGGCGAACCGGCGGATATCGACGAGCGCGATCCCCAGTACCTGCGGCACGATGCCAAAAAAGCCGTGGAGGACTTGGCGAGGATCGGAATATCCGCCTACTGCCTAACCCTGGATCCGGAAGCCGACCGTTACGTGGCACGTATCTTTGGCGACAACAACTACTCCATCGTTGACAATGTAGAGCGGCTGCCCGAACGGCTGCCCGCGGTGTTCGCTAACCTGACTGGCTGATCCCAGCCCAGTTTTCACCCAACGAGGAGAACCCGCGATGAAAGAACTGAAGCGCTATGTTGGCATTCACAACGATGTCAATGGTGGCATGACCGATACCGGCAAGATCATCCGCGATGCCTGGGCATTTCAAATCATTCCTGAGGAGCAAACATGCGAAGGCTGGTTGGCGGCCGGAATCGAGGACCTGTGGCAGCAGGTGAATGTTGAATGGGAGAAGTACGGTTTTCGGGTAGCCAACCTGCCGGACGAGGTCCGCGAGCGGTTCCTGCGTATCCAAGAGCAGGCCGTCATCCGTGCCAAACAGGAGGGCTGGGACGGCGAGATGGAACTCGAGGACGACTGACCGAAACATGTACACTCGCCACCTCGAAGTTCCTACCTACAGCCGATGGAACACCGCGGTTGATGCCTTGCACTACAACCACGTCTGCTGCTCGCTTAAGCGATCCAGGGGCGATATCCGGCTTGATCTGCCGGGTCTGCGTACCCTCGACCTCATTCTGCAGGAGAATGCCTGGGTCGTGGTGGACCGGGCCTTCAATGACATCCCGGTAGTCGCTTGGTGTGACTTTCAGGCGGCCGGCAGAGACAACATCCACTTGCCGGTGCGCTGCATGGTGAGGCTGTTCCACGCCCATGGCGAGCTAATCATGACGCGGGTGCTAGAGGCTATGGAATTACTTCTTGGTGAGCAGTTTGATCCCGACCCGGGCAACCTTGGCGGTCGGATAAGCCCCCTCAAGCCGAGATAGGAGGGCTCTCCCAGCGTTTTCCGCACGCCTGGCCCCAGCCGTCTCCATTATTGCCGGCCACCCCGGTACCGACGGCGCCGTTGTCGCTCTAAGCGCTCGTTCAAGGCACCGGTCAATTCCAGTTCGGTGATATACCCGTCGCCGTTCCTGTCGATCACGGCAAAATCGAGAGGTGGCAAAGCCGGTTGTAGCGCCCGCCTCTTGGTTTGACGCCATCGTTCCAAGTGGGCAACAAAGCGCTGATACTCTGCTTCGCTGATACGGCCGTCCTGGTCAGTATCGTGGATGGAGAAGTTACGGGGGCCAGACCCGGCGACGTCGGGGGTGTCGGCAGGCTCTGACGGCGACCTTGCCCCTGGTTGCGCACCCGCGCTGAATAGCGGCTGCAAGATCAGCCAAGTACCAACCAGTATCAGTGCCTTACGAAATAAATTCATACCGCGCCGTCATTTACGTGACTTGAGATACTCTCCGAGCTGATCGAGTTGTTCATCGGAAAACTGGAGCCTGCGGTGAGAACGGATCTCCCCGGAGCGGAGCAGATGAGGAATCTGGTTCGGGTCTGTTCGCAACGCCCCGGGATCAATCGAGTGACAGTAGACGCAGTTGTCCTCATATAGATTCTGACCTTCACTCGCCGCATCTTCTCGTGATTCGTGGCTCTCATCGACTGTACATTCCGTCTCGTCGATACACCGGTAAAAGCCCCCCCGGTCCCAGAATCCAGGTTCTGCGCAGCCAAGGCACGGATGCCCAGACTCAATCGGGAAGCTAGTACCCTGGTTCCACTTGTGAACCGCGCAGGCATTGTGGGTGAGTGGCCCCCTGCACCCCAACAAGTAGAGACACCAGCCCTTCCGGGCGCCCTCATCGTCGAATTGTTTCACAAACTTCCGCTCTTCGAAAAACCGAAACCGCGAGCAACGCTCGTGGACAGTGTTTCCATAAAGGCTGAGCGGCCGTTGCATGTCATCGACTGCCGGAAACCGGCCAAAAGCAATATAGTGAGCCAGCACACTGCTGATAGCGATCGGCAACGGAGGGCAGCCGGGCAGATTGACCAGTGGTCTTTTCGCGATCAGTCCCTGCTCCATCAGAGCAAGTACGCCCACCGCACCGGTTGGATTGGGGCTGGCCGCCGGTAGTCCGCCAAAGACCGCACAGCTTCCAACGGCAATCACTGCCGCCGCACCCTCCCCGCACTCCTTAAGCATGGCTAAATTCGTCCGCCCTCCGATGGTTGAGTAGACCCCGCCTCTTGCGAGTGGAATCGATCCGTCAACGATCAACAGATACCGCCCTTGGAAGCGCCGCATCGAATCCAGTCTGGCGGACTCGGCATCCGCCCCGGACGGAGCTTGCAAAGTGTGGTGATAATCAAGGGAGAAATAGTCGAACAACAGATCCTCAACAGCCGGCGCGTGGGAGCGAGTGAATGACTCAGTGCACCCTGTGCACTCCTGGAAAGAAAGCCAGATAATCGGCAAGCGGGCCGAATGGCCCAAACTTTCCACCAGCGAGCCAACCGCCTCGGGTGGGAGGGCTAGCACGGAGGCTGCTACCGAACAGAACTTCAAAAACGCGCGGCGGCTAATTCCTCGCCCGCTGAGATCGCGCGTTAGGGCAGGGTGTTTCGGCATGACGCTACAATGGACATAGGCTAGGACGTTAGTTCGCGAGTACGCAGCGCGGTACTCATGGTAACACCGTCCTATTCGCCTCGCCCAGTCACATCCCACCAACGCTATTGGGGCAACGACTTGGCAATCGCGGAATCCCATCTGGTGGGTTTGGTATGCGTGCCTTGGCAGGCAGAAATACGCGCCCTCTCGGTGTTCCCCATCAAAGCCCGTGGGGGCTGCCGTTTCACTACCGATGGTAATCTTCCCGCCACTGATGCCTGCACACGTCGATCACACTGAGTAAGCGGCAAGTATTACCCAGCGGCGGTACACCTCAACAGTATTTGGGTTCTCCCAATGGAAACCATCGGACAGCAGCGTTTGTCATTCTAGGAACATTGTGTTAACTAGTCCTCCACTACCGTATGAGGGGGCCCCGCGTGGAAAAATCATCAACATTGCCGCTAGAGGTGATCAGCCGCCGTCCCCAGGAGCCCAATGGTAAGCCACCGCTGTTATTCGTCCACGGCGCATTTGCGGGGGCCTGGTGCTGGGACGAACACTTTCTTCCGTGGTTTGCACGGCAAGGATACGAGAGCCATGCCTTATCCCTCCGCGGCCATCGAGGCAATGGTAGCAATGATGACTCGGTACACCGGATGGGAATTGCCGATTATGTCGCTGACCTGGCGGAGGTTGCCGGTACCCTGGATCGCCCACCCGTATTGATCGGCCACTCGATGGGCGGCTACGTGGTGCAAAAATATCTCGTAAATCACCGTGCATCGGGGATGGTGCTCATGGCATCGGTTCCTCCCACCGGCCTGGCCGGCCCGGCGTTTTCGATCGCAACCAGTCATCCGCTGCTAATGTGGCAAATCGGTCTATTCCAACTGTTCGGAATGCACCAGACCTCAACCGGCCTCCTACACGATGCCCTCTTCTCGGATGCAAAGCCCAGACACGAAACATCGAAATACTTTCCGGTGGCCCGGCAAGAGTCAATCAGGGCAACCATCGACATGTATGCCCCGGGACTCCCCCGCTCTCCGAGTTTTGACGGAACACCGGTTAAGGTGCTCGGTGGCGCCATGGATAAACTGATTGCCCCCCTCCATGTGTTCTGGACAGGCATATACCACGGGGTACGAAGTGAAATATATGCCGACGTGGGCCATGCCATGATGTTGGATGTGCACTGGGAGCGCGTCGCCGAAGCCATACACGATTGGCTTGGAGAGCACTATCGTTGAATCAGAAGTCAACCCAGGGCAGCCACCCCGGTGAAGTCCGCGATGGCATTGCCTCCGGGATGAAATATATTCTGAACACTACCGGTCCGCATAAGCGGGTCCTGCACGCCGCTTGGCGCGACCTCATATCCCGGCAAAGCCGACGACTGGCCCGCGCCGATCCCTTTAACCAAAAACAATACTAGAGGCGTATTCATGGATCTGACGCTGGCTTTCATTGTCGCCGCTATTGCCGCGATCTCCGTTCTCCTATCTCCCAAGGCAAAAGATGGCGGCGCCTTCTTTAAGGGACTGGCGCCCAACGGTCAGCAGCCCGGGCTGCTCACCCTCACCCTGTCACAAGTAACCACCTGGATTTTCGCCAGGTCATTGCTGAACGCCGCGATTCTGGGTTTTTATTACGGGTTATGGGGTACATTAGCCTACGCTGCTTACTATCTGTCGTTTCTCACCGGCGCACAAATCATCGATAGCCTGCGCTTCCGTCACGGCTTCGACAGTATTCAGGCATTCCTCGACAACCGTTTCGGGCGCTGGGGTACTCGTTGTTATAACCTCGTTATCGGCATCCGCCTGGTAAGCGAAGTATTTGCCAACCTGCTTGTCATCGGCATCCTGTTTGGTGCCGCAGGCAGTAGCGCTTACACCCTGGCGGTTATCGCCGTGGCGCTGGTTACTCTGCTTTACTCGATGCTCGGTGGATTACATGCCTCCTTGCGAACCGATCTGTTTCAGATGCTGATTTTTGGGGCGGTCCTGGGACTGTTGATTACTCTGGCGGCAGCCGGGGGCCATTTCAGCGGCGCCGCGATTCTATTTAAGCCCTTCGCCATTGGTGAACCTGGGCCGGTACTGCTGCTGGTCGCGTTGCTACAGATCTGGAGTTATCCGATGCACGATCCCGTCATGATGGACCGGGGATTTCTGGCCGACCGGGAAACTACCCGCAAAAGCTTTCTGCACGCGGCTTGGATCAGCATTCTGTGCATTACCCTGTTTGGCAGCCTAGGTATTATTGCCGGCGCCAACGCCCAGGCCGGAGAATCCATGAATCAGGTACTTGGCAGGTTGCTGGGGGATCTACCCATGCTACTGTTCAACGCCGCCCTGGTAATTTCGGCGATGTCGACTTTGGACAGCACGCTCTCCAGCTCGAGCAAGCTGGTGGTGGTCGATATGCGTATTGTCGATCCCAGTGTTCGCAACGGTCGCCTGACCATGGCGCTGTTCATGCTAGTGGGTGTGATCCTGGTATTTGTTGGCAACAACGACCTTTTCAGTGCGGTGGCCGTCAGTGGTACGGCCTCCATGTACTTGGCCCCGGTGGTTTTTTTCTCACTGTGGAGGTGCCGCACCGATATCCCGGTATGGAGCTACGTCTCAACCTTTCTAACGTCCCTGTCGGGGGCGGTACTGTATTTCACGGAGTCCTCTGGACATACCCGTTGGCTGGGGGAAATACACAAATATGACAAATTGCTCTACATCTCGGCGACCGTCCTGGGTGTTGGCTGCTTGCTGTTCTGGGTAGGCAACCGTCTTTCCACTGGGCAGCGGGAAGCTGCCGTTTCGACTGCCTGACCCCGCATCATGAAAGCCAACCAAGATCGGATCCTTGTATTTGGCGGGCCGTACAGTAATCTGGCCGCCACTTTGGCAATGCAACAGCAGGCACATAGACTGGGCATTCCCCCTCACTGCACGATATGTACCGGCGACTTGGTGGCCTACTGCGCGGAGCCACGGGAAACCGTCGAGCTGATACAAGATTGGGGAATTCAGGTAGTCATGGGGAACTGTGAAGAATCGCTGGCAGAAAACCGCAGCGATTGTGGATGCGGTTTCACGTCAGGCTCTGCGGGCGCCCTTCTCGCTGACGACTGGTTTCCCTTCGCCAGTCAACACGTGACTCCCGCCCAGCGTGACTGGATGGCGAAACTCCCCCGGTCTTTGCGTCTTTGGTTACACGGATACACCGTGCGAATCGTGCACGCCAGCCCCTCATCCATCAACCGCTTTATCTTTCCTTCCACTCCCGTGGAGGAAAAGGTCCGGGAGCTGCGAGCTGCGGAGTGCGATATCCTGGTGGGAGGGCATTCCGGCATACCCTTCGGCGAACGCCTGGAAAATGGCTACTGGTTAAACAGCGGCGTTATCGGCCTGCCCGCCAATGATGGCACCTGTGACGGATGGTACATGTTGCTGGAATCCGCTGCTGCCGGCCTACAGGTGAGCTGGCACCGGCTCCGTTATGACTGGCGGCCATCTGCCCAACGAATGAGCGAGGCTCAACTCCGACCGGGTTACCGCCAGGCGCTCGGCAACGGACTTTGGCCAAGTATGGATATCCTACCCGCCCCCGAGCGCCGACTTCGGGGGCAACCCCTCGCGCCGCAACCGATGCTGATTGAAAGAAGCCCCGGTCACGCAGCAGTGCCGGGCAGACACCTCACCTAACCAATGGCTGCTTGGTCCTCCCCTGGCTCAAGCCAGTTCACGAAACGATAAATCTTCAACGTAACGTTACGTTATAAAACAGAGATTGATCCGTTCCGCTAGACAAGCCTAACCTTGTATTTATCTAGCTGATATTATTATAGTTATTTCAAATAATTCCAAGTTGGCACCAGACGTGCTTTATCTATCTCCAAGCAAGCCAAGGCGACCAACATTCCCGCTCCGGCTTGATATCAATCCTCAACAACCAACGGAGATACTGTCATGAAAATAAACCTCTACATCCCTGTACTCGTTGCCACCACCCTGTTCTCGGGAGTCGCCCTTGCCGGTAATAGCAATGTCGGCGACCCGGCCGCGGAAGACATCCTCCATGGCAAGGGCTCGGTGAGCGCCAGCCCCTCAACACCCTACCTGGGTCAGGACCGCAGGCCCAACGGCACCGAGACCGATGTGCTCTCCAACCTGCAGGAGATCAGCGGGCCCGGACAGATTACCCCCTATGTCCGCACCGAGGGCGACCGGGACAACAGCAACGATCTGATCGATAACCTCTCTTGATCTTAGTACCACCCCAGGGGCCGGCAGCTTAGGCTGCCGGCCTTTTGCGCTACCGGATCTCTCCCGCCTCGGAGCATGCTACCCTCCCGGGAAAGCGGATACTTTCGCCACGGAGCTAAGGCTCAGTCGAACCATGGCCACCTCACCGGGCCCCCGTGTTATGGTGTGCCAATTCCCAACGATTCGCACCCCGTCGAGGGGTCATAGAGGCCTTCCAGCATGCATCTTCAAACGGACTCGACGATGAGCCCGGTCGCTCAGCTGCCGTTATCCGACCGCCGTCGCATTTGCGCGGTTCTTACCGACATTGACGATACATTGACTGACGGAGGGCAACTCCATCCTCTCGCCTTCCAGGCACTCCATCAACTCAGCGACGCGGGGGTTATTGTCATCCCAGTAACCGGCCGGCCAGCCGGCTGGTGTGATCTGATCGCGCGGATGTGGCCAGTGAGTGCGGTAGTTGGTGAAAACGGTGCCTTCTATTTCAGCTACGATCGGGCACGACACCGAATGCTTCGCCACTACCAATTGGACTCCGAAACCCGGCGCCACTACCACGCCCGCCTAATGGCGCTTAAAGAGCGGATCATAACGGCCGTTCCGGGCGCTGCCATCTCCGCGGATCAAGCATACCGGGAGTCGGACCTTGCCATCGACTATTGTGAAGACGTGCCCCCACTAAGCACCGAGTCGGTTGCTACCATCGCCCGCCTTTTCGAGGAAAGCGGAGCCACCGCGAAAATAAGCTCCATTCACGTCAATGGCTGGTTTGGTGCTTATGACAAGCTCACCACAAGCAAGGCACTGCTACGTGAGCGATTCGGCCTTGAGCTGGACGATGACGAAGTGAGAAAACGTGTTGCCTTTGTCGGTGATTCACCCAACGACGAGCCCATGTTTGCCTATCTTCCCAATGCCGTAGGGGTCGCCAATGTGCGGGACTTTGCCGGGTCGATGGAGGCCCTCCCACGTTGGGTGACGGACCAACGGGGGGGGGCGGGATTTGCCGAATTTGCCAGGCTGTTGTTGGAGAGCCGCGGCGCCTGAACAACGGCTCAAATGATCCGCTGGCGAATCTGAGTAACCGCCAACTCCGCCAGAATAACCACAGCAAAGATGCTAAGTAGCACGGTGGCTACTCGGTCCCAGTAAAACAGGTTGAGCGAGGCGTCCAGCGCCACGCCAATCCCGCCGGCGCCGACGAGGCCAAGTACCGCGGACTCCCGGACGTTAATATCCCACCGAAATAGCGCAATAGACCAAAACGCGGGCTTCACCTGTGGCCAATAGCCCTTGACCAGCACACTGAATCGCGGGGCACCGGTGGCGCGCAGCGCCTCGATGGGTCCAACCTGGGTCTCTTCCACCGCTTCGGCAAAGAGCTTACCCACGAAGCCGATAGAACGAAATGCGATGGCCAGTGTGCCGGCCATTGCACCAGGGCCGAATACCGCCACAAACAACAGCGCCCACACCAATGAATTGACAGATCGCGAGGAGACCAAGATCAGCTTAGCCAACCAATTCAAGGTGGTGCTTCGGGTAACGTTACGTGCCGCCAATAAACCCACTGGCACGGCCAGAAACAACGCCAGCACAGTGCCCAAGGTTGCAATATGCAGAGTCTCCAGCAACGCCTCATGGACGGCAATGGGATAATACTCCAGATCGGGTGGCCACAGTCGGTTGAGTAGATCGACCAGTTGCTCCGGGGCATCGTAGAGGAACTCGGGAATTACCTCCACGTGGCGAATTGACACAGTGATCGCCGCCACACTCAGCATCAGTACTACCCAGCGGACAAAGCGCTGACGGGGCGTAAAACGCTGGAAGCGGCGCTGCACCGATGCCGTTGAACTCATTCGAAAACTCTCCGGGCATGTCCGCTGACATATTCACCCAGCATGATAACCGCGATAATGGAAAGCAGAATGGCGGCGACAAAATCGTAGTCAAACCGCTGAAAAGCGGCAAACAGAGTGCCACCGATACCCCCAGCACCCACAATCCCCACCATCGTCGAATTTCTCAGGTTGGAATCGAGCTGGTAAGTTGAGAAGCCGATGAAACGGGACAACACCTGCGGAAGAACGCCATAGATGATGACATTAGCAAAAGAGGCACCTGTCGCCCGCACCGCCTCGACCTGCTTTAGGGAGATTTCTTCCACCGCCTCGGCAAACAGCTTGGCGATGAAACCCACAGACGCCACCACCAATGCCATGATCCCGGCCAAGGCACCGAATCCCACTGCTTTTACGAACAGGATCGCCACGATCACCGGATGAAAGGAACGGCAGATCGCAATCAACGCGCGCGCGCTCCAACTGACCCACCCCGGCATCATATTGCGAGCAGCCAGAAATCCAATCGGCAGGGAGAGCAGAATGCCCAGCGTGGAGGCGATAACCGCAATTTCAAGACTTTCGATCAGCCCTTCCAGGAGCAGCTTCCAACGAGAGAAATTAGGTGGCACCATACGGCTGAGAAAGTCACCACCATACCCTAGACCGGCAACTAACCGGTCCCAGCTCACATTGAGCCGAGAACTGGCATACACGATATAGGCCAGTACCGCGATCCATCCCAAGCGCAGCAACCAATTGACGGGAAACGGCTTCCTTAACTGTTGTTGCCCGTTACCGCTGCTCAAAGCCACCCGCCACCGCCGTAGATGCTGTTGAGATGTGCGTCCGTCAGATCGCCGGGAGGACCATCGTAGACAATGCGCCCTTCCGACATCCCGATTACCCGGTCCGCAAAACGCCTACCCAACGCGACATCATGGATATTGACAATCACCGGGATCTCCAGCTCCCCCGCCATGTTGACCATCAGTTCCATAATCTCGACCGAGGTCTTTGGATCCAGGGATGAGGTTGGTTCATCGGCCAACAGCAGGCGGGGCGACTGCATCACCGCCCGGGCAATGCCCACCCGCTGACGCTGCCCACCGGATAGGCTATCCGCCCGCTGATAAGCTAAATCACCCAATCCCACCGCCTCCAGCAACGTGAAGGCATGCTCGACATCAGACTGAGGAAAACGGCGCAACCACGCCCGCCACGGAGAAACATAACCGAGCCTTCCGCACAGCAGATTCTCGATTACCGACAACCGCTCCACCAGGTTGTATTCCTGAAACACCATGCCAATACGGCGTCGGGTGTGGCGTAACTCGGTACGACCCATGCGCACTACATCCCTGCCCTCGAACAGCACCTGCCCCGAGGTCGGTTCAACCAGTCGATTGATACAACGAATCAGGGTGCTCTTACCGGTCCCCGAAGGGCCGATGATCACAGTAAAGCCTCGGCTCTCGATATCCAGATCGATTTCCGTCAGTACCGGTTTCCCTCGGGTATAGGACTTACAAAGCCCACGGATCGCCAGAGGGCGCGGGGGGTCTCCCCGTGCCGCCTGTGGATCAGCCTCCGGAAGCGTCACTTCTTCTTGGCCTTGGCAGCCTCTTTCTCGGCCAACTTGTCCAACGCCTTGCGGTCATACGCCTCACCGGCGTTCTCTGCGATCTCTCGAATCACCGCCCAATCATCCTTGTACGTGATGGGATAGAACCGGTCGGCACCACCAAACGTGTTCTGCATTTCGGGCGTGAAACGGAAGGTTTCGAAGGCATAGCGGATCTTCTTCACCAGGTCTGGGTGAAGATCGTGTGCGTAGGCGAAGGACGATGTGGGAAAGGGAGGACTTTTGTAGAGGATTCGAAAATCATCTTCGTTGACCGTGCCACGCCGCGCCATGCGGTAAAACACATCGGATGCAACCGGTGCCCCGTCGTAGTCCCCGCTGGCAACCCCAAGGACTGACTGGTCATGTTTGCCGGAATAGATCACTTTGTAATCCGTATCCGGCACCAAACCCAGTTTTGGAAACAGGGTGCGCGGCGCCAGATTACCGGAGTTGGAAGACTGAGAAGTATGCGCGATCCGCTTACCCTTCAAATCGGTAACCTTCTGGTACGGACTATCCTTGCGCACGATCAGGATCAAACTGTAGCCCTGAAACTCGCTTTCAGTACCCTTGACTGCAAGTGGTACCGCCCCGGCAAGATTGACCGCAAAACCCGTCGGACCCGTGGAAAATCCTGCTACGTGCAACCGTCCCGAGCGCATCGCCTCAATCTCCGCCGCATTGGATTGCACCGTATAATAGATAACTCGCTTACCGGTATGCTCGGAAAGATAATCCTGAAACGGCTTGAAGGCATCGCGGTACACTGCCGGATCTTCCACCGGGGTGTAGGTAAACACCAGCGTGGAGGGGTCTCTCCATTTTGACGCGTCCTGGGGAGGGTCCGCTACCAGGTCATTGTCGTTGTCGCAATACAGCACATCAAGACTACCCCGATTCTTGCACTCATCCCCGAAAGCAGGCGCTACGGATAGACTTGCCATCAGCAAACCTAGAGCCATCGCCCCAATGCCGAGGTTCAACGAGATTTTTGTTTTCATGATGATCTCCCGTGGATGATAGTAGATCGATTTCCGCCGCTAATCGGTGCAAAGCTTTCCCGCGGTGCTATATACAAGGATGGAGATTGCCCGCTGGCTGCCGCGGATACCCCCGGCGACAGTCGCCCGGGCGCCAGTGTGTAGGTGGAGTATAGGAGGCATGTTGGGCTAAATCCACTATCCTTCGGTGTGTCTGGGTTCGCCGCTAAATGGTTACATCGATACCCCTGGGGGTCAGGCTACGCCGCCCTTGCCTAGCCGGCTCGGAAATGGGCTTTCCCACCGGCATGAACCCAGGAGCTTAAGCATACACCCCAACACCTTCCGGAATTGGAAGCATGGGGAGTGGCAAGCTCCCACACAGCCGTAGCGTTGCAAATACAAGCCGACCGGATAGGACAGATGATGCCGCGATACCCCGAATATGCCGATCGAAGATCGGTTATCCGCGCATTCCATAACACTCCAGACCGGCAAATCTCGCGTCCCCCAGTTCAGCAATAACCCCCAACCGATTACAAAACATCGGCAAAATCGGCTGGATCAGTGCCGGGCAGACACCTCACCTAACCAATGGCTGCTTGGTCCTCCCCTGGCTCAAGCCAGTTCACGAAACGATAAATCTTCAACGTAACGTTACGTTA
>JAGRGP010000034.1:0-40997 GCA_020445415.1 Gammaproteobacteria bacterium
GGCTGGAGAAGAAATACTTGAACTCCAAGGTCCCTCTTGGGGTGTACATATACTTTTGGGTGGTAACCCGGGAGATAGTGGATTCGTGCATATCCAAGGCTTCGGCGATCTCCCGTAATACCAATGGTCTCATCGCTTCGGCGCCGTGTTCGAAAAAACCGCGCTGGAATTCAACAATTTTCGTTGCAACTTTCAGCAGGGTCTCGTTACGGCTGATTAGACTCTTCATGAACCAGCGGGCTTCCTGCATGTGGTTCTTAAGGTAGACATTGTCATCACTGTTGTCGGCGCGACGTATGAGCTTGGCGTATTCTGGGTTCACGCGCAGTTTGGGGGTTGCCTCCGAATTCAACTCCACATGCCAAACCCCGTTGCGTTTCGAAACAAAAACATCGGGTAACACGTACTGCGGCTCCGTATCCGCCACTAGGGTTCCCGGTCGGGGAGTTAGGGAGCGGATCAGACGGTTGACTGCTTGCAGCTCTTCATCTTCGATCTTGAGTTTGCGTTTGATCTGGTTGTGGTCTTGCTGCGCCAGAAGTTCAAAGTAATCCCGCAGCAATAGAATGGCCTGATCCCGGTATGGGGTATCCTGGGGTAACTGCTGTAACTGGATCAGCAGGCACTCCTGTGGTGAGCGAGCCCCCACGCCCGGTGGATCAAATTGCTGAAGCCGATGCAATACCGCCTCGATTTCGTCTAGCTCTAGGTCTTCGTTGTCCAGGCCGCTTAGGATGTCGTCCAGGCTAACCTCCAGATAGCCATCTTCGTTAATGGCGTCAACCAGTGCGGTAGCGATAGCTCGGTCGTTCTCACTAAACGGCGTGAGATTAAGCTGCCAAAGGAGGTAGTCTTGTAATGTGCGGGCGGTTCTGCGGTGTATCAGATAATCTTGATCTACGCTTTCCCGACTGCCAGAGCCCGAACTGGGCGGGAGGGTGCTGTCGTAAATGTCGTCCCATGCACTATCGACCGGTAGATCATCCGGGAGGACGTTGGCATCGGCTTGCACCTCTTTCTCGTTATTGGCATCGTTGCTGGACCGCTGTGTACCGTTTAGCTCCGGAAGCTCTGCGGCATATTGTTCCCGAGTGGCACCCTCTTCCTCGGTTTCCAGCATCAGGTTGGACTCAAGGGCGTCTTGAATTTCCTGCTTTAGATCCAGTGTGGAGAGCTGCAACAGGCGGATGGCCTGCTGCAACTGGGGTGTCATGGTAAGTTGTTGCCCGAGGCGAAGCTGTATTGTCTGCTTCATACAGGATCAGGAAACGGCATCTGGTACGTTATTTGTATGTCTCGCCACATCTTCATTCTAGCCGAATTTGCCCCCAGGGCTATAAAAACATCCGGTACGCATTTTTGCTCTGGATCAACGAAATCTTCCCATCCCTCTCGATGAGGAGATTCTCGCGAATTTCCCCCCGGTTCAGGCGCGCCAGCAAAACGAATTCGAGGAGCATATCCGGGCTCCAGGCATACCGGTCCCAGTTCACAGCCGAAACTCGTTCCCCAAATATACCGAGCGTACTTGCTTGTCGGCGAGAATGCCATTTGGCTCTCCGGCCGTGATGACCTGGCCTTGATGAAGTATGTAGGCTTTTTCACAAATACCCAGTGTCTCGCGCACGTTGTGGTCGGTGATAAGTACCCCGATGTTTCTATCGGTAAGTTCTTTGATAATGCCTTGGATATCTTTTACCGAGATCGGGTCAATCCCGGCGAACGGCTCGTCCAGGAGAATAAAGGCCGGCTCCATGGCCAGGGAGCGGGCGATCTCCAGACGGCGCCGCTCTCCCCCCGAGAGGCTCAGGGCCAGATTTTCGCGCAGGTGGTTCAAGCCAAAGTCCATCAGCAGTGCGTCGCAGGCTTCGGCCTGCTGGCCTCTGGTCATATCTTTTCGAGTCTCGAGTATAGCCAGGATGTTGTTCTTTACGGACAATTTACGGAAAACTGAAGGCTCTTGAGCTAAGTACCCGAGTCCGAGCTTGGCCCGGGCGTGCATCGGCAGTGCCGTGATATCATGGCCATTGATGCTGACCAGGCCAGCTTCTGTCGGCACGAGCCCGGCGATCATGTAGAAACAGGTGGTTTTCCCGGCGCCATTTGGGCCGAGTAACCCCACTACCTGTCCACTGGCCACATCCAGGGATACATCATTGACGACTGCCCGGTTCCGATAATGCTTCACGAGATTGCGGGCACTGAGTAAGCTCATGGTTTTGTTTCGGTCTTGGGTTGAATAGAGATGCGCACCCGCTGCTTACCCTGAGCGCTGGTACCCGCTTTTACCTGGCCGTTGCTGCGGTCGATCGTGATTCGGTCGCTGGAGAACGAGTCTTTTCCCTGAATCAGTACGGCATCACCCGTCATGTGCAATAACTCGCTGGCCAGGTAGTAATCCGCCTTTTTGGCTCGCGCCTTGATGAGTTCATCCTTGTCGGTCATTTGCTGAAACTCCACGGGAGAACCCTCCGCGATGACTTGATCCGTTTTGCCAGCCTTTTGGATAATGGTCACTTTGTCGGCGTTGAGAATGACCGTGCCCTGAGTTACCTTGACGTCACCGCTATACACGCTGACTCCCGATTGGTCATTGATATCCGCCGCGTCCGCTTCTACGAAGATGGGTTGGTTCTTGTCCGACTCCCGGGCCCCGGTTGGTATCGGCAGGGATAGAGCCAAGGATAGGACCAGCAGGCCGGGAGCCGCCCATCCGTTAGTTTTGTTCAATCTCATAACGACCTCTTACCTCGGCAAGTAGTTTGACCCGAGACGGCTTGGCGAACCATACCTGCATGCCCTTAGACTCAATCCAGCTCTTGCCACTTTGCAGGAAGGCATCTTCGGTGGTTTCGGCGAATTCTTGGGCCGGCGTGATGATGAGATCACGTGTCACAATTCGAGCTGGGCGCACCCCATCGGCACCTTTTCGGTCTATGTGCACGCTGCCTTGCAGCAGAATTTTTTCTCCATCGGCGGAAACCAGCCCGGTTTCCGAGCGGGTTTCCCAGGGTGGCGCTTCACCATCATACACGGTCATCCAGGGTTCGGTGAGTTCCGTGGTGTCATCGTCTGGATAATGAACCATGCGCTTGGCGGCAAGCCGTTTGTCGGGTTTGCCGTTTTCTCCAAGGGAGATGGCGACAAATCCTTCGAGAAAATAGTCGGGGCTATGTGGCTGGTGTTGGTAGGCGAGTTCGACCTCGGCTTTGCGGGCCAGCCAGCCGCTGACCGCTACCAGCACCAGCACCAACCCCCCTGCCAGGAAGGTATTGCGTTCAGCGATCAACGGTATCTCTCCATCGCGGTGCCCAGACTGCCCTGAGCCTCCATGAGCAGCTCGCAAACCTCTCTGGCTGCTCCCCGCCCTCCGGGCGACCGAGTTTGCCAGTGGGCGAGTCTTAGTACTTCCTGGTGAGCATCTTGCACCGCAACCGACAAGCCCACTCGCCGCATAATGGGAAGATCTACTACATCATCTCCGACATAAGCAATCTGTGAGCTGTCAAGCTGGAGTTTTTCCTTGAGCTCAAGGAATGCCGGCAGCTTGTCTTCCCTGCCCTGGAAGAGGTGCTTGATACCGAGGTTTTCCATGCGCAAGGAGACCACTCTCGAGGTGCGGGCGGTGATGATCCCGATATCCACCCCGGTACCCAGCAGCATCTTCATGCCTAATCCATCCTTCGAATAGAAGGTTTTGTATTCTTGCCCGTCATCGCCAAGGTACAGCCCTCCGTCGGTCAGTACCCCATCGACATCAAAGATCACCAGCCGTATTGATGCCGCCTTCCTCAATAGCTCTGTGTCCTGCATGTGTTGCTCCCTTTTGATCCACCAAGGACCGATGGCGAGGGTATCGGCTCGATTCCCGCTCCGGTCCGGCAAAACTGTTCCCCATTAGACGACACCGGCCCGCAACAGGTCATGCATGTTCAGGGCTCCGGTCAGCCGGCCATCCTCCGCGACGATGAGCAGGGCATTGATCTTATTGTCCTGCATGATCTTCAACGCCTCAACCGCGAGCATCTCCCCTGATGCCGTCTTACAGCGGCGGGTCATGAATTCCGATACCAGACTGCGCCGAATATCGATCTCGCGGTCCAGAGTGCGCCTCAGGTCACCATCCGTGTAAACTCCCTCTAGGCGGCCGTCTGTTCCGACGATTGCGGTCATGCCCAGCCCCTTGTTGGTCATTTCCACCAGGGCATCCCTCAGATAGGCATCCCGGGGCACCGCGGGGATCTCGTCGCCCGTGTGCATGATATCCTTGATGTGCAGCAACAATCGGCGCCCCAGGGCGCCTCCAGGGTGGGAGCGGGCGAAATCCGACTCCGTGAATCCGCGTGCTTCAAGCAAGGCGACTGCCAGTGCATCGCCCATCACCAGACTTGCCGTGGTGCTGGAGGTGGGCGCCAGATTCAGCGGGCAGGCCTCTTGCTCGACGCTGACGTCGATGTGCACATCCGATTCCCGGGCCAGATTGGAGGCGGGGTTTCCGGTCATAGAGATCAGTGGTACACCCAGCCGCTTGATAATCGGAATGATTGTCAGAAGCTCCGATGTTTCTCCCGAGTTTGAGAGTGCCAGCACCACATCCTTTGTAGTGATCATGCCCAGATCGCCATGACTAGCCTCGCCGGGGTGAACGAAAAACGCCGGACTACCGGTACTTGCCAATGTGGCCGCGATCTTGCCGCATATGTGGCCGGACTTACCCATCCCGGTGACGACGATCCGCCCTTCGCACTGGAGCAGGTAGTGGCAAGCGGTCGCGAATTCCTCGTTGATCCTATCCGTGAGTTTCTGAACCGCCGCAGCTTCGTTGCGGATCACGGCCAGGCCGAGGTTACAGAATTTTTTTCGTTCTTCAGAACTGGGCTGGGACTTGCGGGTCATGTTATTCGTACCGGTTTCCGATGAATTTATCGGAGTGTCGACTCGGGGGTATCTCAACTGTTTACTCCAGGCGCGTCATTCGAGGGGCATCCAACGCCAGAATACCGCCAACAACCAGGTTTCTGCGAATGGGTTGAACGCCTTATTGCCAACGCTGAAATCTATCTCGGGCATTACGAACGTTGAACCGGTCACCGGTATGTTTCCCCAACCATCTCCAATCTCCCCACAGTCGAGAGGTCGTGGATGGATAGGTCGGGTACAGCCGGTATTTATGCAGTTGCCACAAATAGTGGAGCTCATGATACTGCTGATACGGGAGGCATGCTAATACTCAGCGGTGCGGTCCGTGCTCAACCGAGCAGCACCAGGAGCCCCATTTAGGTACATTTTGCCTCGGGCCAGTATCGTTGAGCCGCCCGGCAGGGCTACCGGGCCGCGATGCTGGGGCAACATGAGGGGGAGCCCTGCACCTTTTTCCACGGCAATCGGAAAGCGATTGGCATCGGCATGGAGTGGGGATGACAGCCGCAACCAGTGGAGCAATCGGAGATGAGACACAAGGATAGCGCCTATGTTTCAGCCGCTAAGTCTCGAAATCACGAGGTATGGGTCCAGGCGTTTCCCAGCCTGGAGGCGGTGTTCGTGGGGCGGTCAGTCGATAAAAAATTCCTGACTGAGTTCAGCCTTGATGCTTTCCGGCCCGTTTTCGGGGTGCACGTCCAAGGTAAATGTCAGGAGTTCGCGGTGGACGATGGGAAACTCGCCGATATAGTAGATAGCCTCTCCTTCCCGTACTTCCCGCATGTCGATTTCACGCGTCTGGCCGGTGAGATTCCGGGCACTGGCGGCAATTCGCGCGGTAACCGCGGTACCCGTGGTATTCGGGATTTGTTTGATCACACTGACACTCAACATACCTCGGTATTTGCTGCGGATGATGCCATAGGCACTGGCGATTTCCGGCGTGAGTAATGCGGTGGGAATGGCATTGTGATGGACTACGTAACCTGCTTGCCGGGTGCTATTTTCCGCGGCGGCGAGAAGGGGCAGCAACAACAGGCAGGCCCAGGCGGCGGCGGTAATACGGGTTTTCATGTCGCTGTCCTCGTTGCGTGAGAGTATGCCTACTATAGCAGCGAACCTGACAGGATGAATTGATTTCTGTGCGACGTCCGCAGCGGACTGTCATGGCCCCCTGTCATGACCTTGAAGATCTTCGTTTATCGGGATTAGGCGGTGACGGGAGTGCTTTGCCGTGCCGGCCGGGATGAGTTATTACCGGTTGTCCGGTGGCTGCGGTGCAGTGCCTGATGCATGTCTCTTAGCACCGCTTGCTGCGTGGAGATAGCGGTTTCCTGTTCTGTCAGGTCGGCGATGCGCCGCTGCAAATTCTCCCTCGACTGGCTGATTTTCTGCATATCCTGGATCTTTGACTCCATCAGATTCCGTCGTTCCCTGATCTGGAATGCCAGCGGCTCCAGTACCATCTTCATCCAACTATCAATCTCCCGTTTGGCGGCGCTGAGTATGGCACGGGCCCGGCTTACCACCGCCGAAAAAAATTGTTTGATGAGAAAATGCTTTTCGGTAATCGCGATATGCAGGCCGTTGCGAAATACCTCGGCCTCTTTGAGCAGCGTTTCGAGCTCCACGCGGTAGCGCATCACGGAAAACATCCTGGGCTGGGTGACGGTAAACCCGTGCAGTGTCTGAAACAGGCGGTAGACGCTGCGCGCCTTTTTTCTGACCTCTTCGCTTTCATGCATCAGGATTTGCATGTCCGTTCGGAAGGTGCTGAGGATCAGTCGCATATTGCTTCTGAGGCCGAGAGTGGTCCGACTTTTCAACATCCTGCCGCGGGTTTCGTCGATCAATTGATCGATTCTCGAAAGATCGAGTATTCGATAAAGGCTCTCGCTCTGCTGCCGCAGTGCCTCCCGGTTCTCTCGGAATGCCTTTACATCCTCAAGATAAGCCAGGTGCTCATCGCGGGTGGCCGAGATCATATGCTCGATGACATGTTCGCTCTTTCCCGCCAGCCCCTCCAGGCTCCGCAGCTGCTCTTTTAGGCCCTGTTGTCGGGCGGCGACCATATCCAGGGTTCCCTCAAGCATTTGGGAGAACTCGGCACTGACGGTATCTTGGATAATTGCCCGCCTGGCATCGAGGATATCCCGGGACAGGTGGAGTTCCAGCCCACTAAGGGCGCTGCGCTCCAATAAGGCGGTGTCTGTCTTAACCTTGGCGAGTAGTCCTTTTTGAGCCGATACGGGAAATATCTGGCAGGTGCTGATACCCAGGATCCGGGAGGTCTCTTCCTTTTGTTTCGCGATCATTGCCTCGACGGCTACCGCCGACTGCAGCTCATCCCAGAGCGTATCTATTTTGTTTAGTACCACAATCAGCCCATGCTGGCGGCGTGGATCGAACCCCTTGATATGGTTTTGCCACATTTCCAGGTCGGTACGGGTAACTCCGGTGTCGGCGGCAAGCACAAACAGTATCGCCTGGGCCGCGGGTAGCATGCTTAGTGTCAGCTCGGGCTCACTGCCCAACGCATTGAGCCCGGGAGTGTCCAGGATCGTCAGCCCCTGTTTCAGCAACGGGTGCGGAAAAGAAACACGCGCGTGACGCCACTTGGGAATATCCACTCGAATAGGAGCTTCCGCTTCGGGCTGATTGGGGTCCGGTTTGTAAAGACCGAGTTCCGCAGCGGCTTCGACGGGTACCTGCCGGGTTTCAATGATTTCCCGCAGCCGGTCTTCTATCCGGTCCGCGGACGCGAGGTCCAGTTGGTGGGTAACCCAAGCTTTAGGATCCGCTTTCAATTGCTCGAGGGTCACCTCCTGAGTTCGAGTTTCCATCGGCAGTAGGCTGATGTAGGCGGAATCCGCCGCATCGTCGTAAAACAGTTCGGTTGGGCACATGGTGGTGCGCCCCGCAGTGGATGGCAGCAGCCGGCGGCCATAATCCGAGAAGAATATGGCATTGATGAGTTCGGTCTTGCCCCGGGAAAATTCGGCGACGAAGGCTAGTGTGAGACGGTCACGCTGGAGGGTGAGACGGCACTCCCGTATACGCTCCCGCCGTTCGGGAGTGAGCAGTTGGTAGCGTTCCAGCCACCTTTGATAGTCGTCCATGGTGCCCATCAACTGGGTTTTCCACTGGTTGAATTCGCTCAGTTGCCGGTCGAGCGACAGGTCTGTTGTAGTACTCACTTGGGGAGACCTCGAATCGGAAGGCATGAGAACGCCGGGGCGCGGGACATGGCTAGCCACAACACCCGTCAACCGGGAAACGGCGGGGCGCGCGGACCCGGATCACTTTATTTCTGCTTTTTGTACCACCCACCAATTCCACCTGCGCGCGGCCAACCCCGAAGGATTTAGCGACAAATTTCAATAAATGGGTATTGGCCTGACCGTCCACCGGCGGTGCTGTGATCTGCACCCGGTACTGGTTACCGTAAGGCGCGATGAAAGCGTCTCGGCTTGCCTTGGGTTGAATACGCAAGTTCAGCAACAGATCCTCCTGTTCCCAGTGGCACCAGGCCGGTGGGTGAACGTTCACCGGAACGGACTCCCGGTCAATAGTTGTAGCGGAGGCAACAGCAACATCTTCAATAATACTAAGCCAATCATCACCAGCATCGGGGAAAGGTCCAGGCCACTCACCGGGGGGATCAGGCGTTGCGCGGGCCGTAGCAGAGGTGCGGTAAGGCTGGAGATCAGGCTGGCAGCAGGATTATAGCCACCCGGATTAACCCAGCTCAGGATCACCTGGATGAGAATGGCGAATAGGAACACGTTGATTGCCAATCCCGCGAGTTCGGGGATCGCCCAGGCGAACGCCGTGAGTAGGTTGCCGCGCATGCCACTGATGGAAATGGTTAGCCAGAGTTCAACGGCCTTTACTACCCACATCAGGACCAGTGAAGCGATATCCAGGCCAGCGACTCCAGGAATGACCCGGCGGAGTGGCTTTAACACCGGTGAGGTGACCTTGACGACGAACTGGGACACCGGATTGTAGAAGTCGGCCCTGAACAACTGCAGCAAAAAGCGCAACATTATGATCAGCGTATAGGCACCGAATAGCACTTGGATCAAAAAAACCAAGGGATTGGAAAGATATGAGCCACCCATCATTCGTCTCCCAGTAGTTTCGATAACTCGATGGACCGGTCCCGGGCGCCCTCTAGAGCCTGATGGAACAGGTCTCGGAGTTTACCTTGTTCCAGAATACCCACGGCCTTTTCTGTGGTGCCACCCGGGGAGGAGACATATTGTCGCAGCACGGCTGGGCCCTCGCTGCTCTCCATTGCCATCCGCGCGGCTCCCAAGGCTGTTTGCAAGGTCAGCAATCTTGCGGTTCTCCCGGGCAGCCCCAACGCCCGTCCCGCCTCCTCCATGGCCTCCATGACCAAGAAATAGTAGGCTGGACCGCTGCCGGACAGGGCAGTCGCGGCATCCAGTAAGGTTTCGTCTTTCAGCCAGCAGGTCAGACCGACCGCCCTGAGGATCGATTCTGCAAGGTTCTTTTGCTCAGCGCTGACTCCCTTTCCCGCGTGCAGGACCGTGGCCCCCGCCTGGATCATCGCCGGGGTGTTGGGCATGGTTCGGATCAATGAAATCCCCCCCCCCAGCCACTCCTGAAGATGCTGCTCCCGGACCCCCGCAGCGATGGATATCACCAGCGGGCGCCGTTGTTGCATGACGCTTGATAGGGCTTTTGCCACGGCTTTTAGTGCTTGTGGCTTGACTGCCAGTACCACGACATCGGCGAGCGCCACCGCCTTATGATTGTTGGCGGCGGAACGTATTCCAAAGCGCGCTGCCAAGTTGGCGAGCTTTTCCTTGTCGGGATCGCTGACACAGATCCGCTCAGCCGCATAACCGTCGGCCACCAGCCCGCCGATAAGGCTTGCGGCCATGTTACCGCCACCGATGAAGGTGATTGTTTTCCGTGACATGTCGGGTAGATTCACTGTTTCTATTTCGTTCAATGCTCGTTATTCCTTTAAATTTTGGTGTTGTAGATTATCCGGATCGAAAGACGGCTGGGAATCACGCCTGCCGAATATCGCCGTTCCCACCCGGACTATTGTCGAGCCCTCGGCGATGGCCGCTTCCAGGTCTCCGGACATGCCCATGGAGAGGGTGTCCATGTCCAGTCCTTGTCGGTTTAAGTGCTGCAGCAATAATCGCAGTTTTCGAAACGGGAGGCGCTGTGCGCGAGGATCGGTAGTTGGGGCCGGCAGCGTCATCAGCCCTCTGAGCCGCAGCCGCGGGAGTGACGAGAAGCACACGGCCAACGCCCCGGCCTCGCTCGGAGACAATCCGCCTTTGGTGGTTTCCGGGTCAACCTTTATCTGCAGGCAAATATTCAGGGGCGGCAGTTGCGGGGGGCGCTGGTTGTTGAGTCGCTGGGCCTGTTTAAGGCTATCGACGCTGTGTACCCAGTGGAAATTTTCTGCGATCAACCGGGTTTTGTTGCTTTGAATCCTGCCGATGAAATGCCATTCGATGGGCTCTCGCCGAAGGGATTGAATCTTCTCCAGCGCTTCCTGTGGGTAGTTCTCTCCAAAACTCCGCTGGCCAGCGCGGACGGCATCGAGAATATCGTCAACTGGCCGAGTCTTGCTGACGGCAAGCAACACCACCGAACCCTGGTCCCGGCCATAAGTTTGCATTGCGGTTTCAATTTGTTGCCGTACTCCGGCAAGACGTGTTTTTATGGTATCCATGCTGGCCGCCGTTCTTGGTACCTCTAGTCGGTTAGTTTTAAATAAACCGATGATTAAAGCAAAAGCCGTGGTCAGCCGTTACGTTGGTTCATAGAACTCAATCGGTGGCTTGGCGTTCAACCGCCCGGTGATGCCATGATGCCGTGGCACGGCCTGCAGCGAACGGGGATGATTTGAATGGATATAGCAGAACTTCTGGCATTCAGCGTCAAGCATGAGGCGTCGGATCTTCACCTGTCGGCGGGACTACCGCCGATGATCCGCGTGGATGGGGACATCCGGCGAATCAACGTTCCAGCCCTGGAACATAAAGTGGTTCATGGATTGGTGTATGACATCATGAACGACAAACAGCGCAAGGACTACGAAGAGTTTCTGGAGACGGACTTCTCGTTCGAGATACCCGGCTTGGCGCGGTTCCGTGTTAACGCCTTCAATCAGGATCGGGGCGCCGGCGCGGTGTTTCGTACCATCCCCTCCAAGGTTCTTACCCTGGAAGATCTGGGGTGTCCGGAAAGTTTCAAGGATATCGTCAACGTCCCTCGGGGACTCGTGCTGGTTACCGGACCCACCGGCTCCGGCAAGTCCACAACCCTGGCGGCGATGATGAACTACAAGAACGACAGCGAATACGCCCATATCCTTACCATTGAGGATCCCATCGAGTTTGTCCACACCAGCAAGAAATGCCTGGTCAACCAACGGGAGGTGCACCGTGACACCCACGGATTCGCGGAAGCGCTGCGCTCCGCACTGCGGGAGGACCCAGACATCATCCTGGTGGGCGAGTTGCGTGATTTGGAGACTATCCGCCTGGCGCTAACCGCGGCGGAGACGGGGCACCTGGTTTTTGGAACCCTACACACCAGCTCCGCGGCGAAGACCATTGACCGCATCATCGACGTGTTTCCCGCCGGTGAGAAGGGTATGGTGCGCTCCATGCTTTCAGAATCGCTTCGCTCGGTAATCGCTCAGACACTGATGAAGAAAACGGGTGGCGGACGCACCGCCGGTTGGGAGATCATGGTGGGAACGCCTGCCATCCGCAATCTGATCAGGGAAGACAAGGTAGCCCAGATGTACTCGGCAATCCAGACCGGTCAGGCCCATGGCATGCAGACCTTGGACCAGCATCTGCAAGAGTTGGTGAAGAAAGGGATGATCAGCCGGGCGGATGCCAAGTTAAAAGCTATTAATAAAGAGCTATTTACCGCGTAATTGGTTACAAACCGGGTCGAGAGGTAAACGAACCCATGGATTTCGATTCACTGCTAAAGCTGGTGTCAGAAAAGAAGGCGTCCGATCTGTTCATCACGGTTGGTATGCCCCCTTGCTTGAAGGTCAACGGCAAGATCACGGCGGTCTCCCGGGATAAGATCGGTGTAGAACAGGCACAAGCCATGGTTACCGGGATCATGACCCCCGCCCAGCGGGGTGAGTTTACTCAGACAAGCGAGTGCAATTTCGCGATCAGTGTATCGGGTATTGGCCGTTTTCGGGTCAGCGCTTTTATCCAGCGAAGTGCCCCGGGCATGGTGTTGAGAAGGATTGAAAGCCGCATTCCCGAAGTCGGAGAGTTGAATCTTCCTCCGATCATCAAGGACTTGGCAATGACTAAGCGCGGGCTGGTGCTCTTTGTTGGTGCCACCGGGACGGGCAAATCAACCTCTCTCGCGGCGATGCTGGGTTATCGTAACCAGAATAGTAGCGGCCATATCGTTACTATCGAGGATCCAATCGAATTCGCCCACAATCACGAAGGATGTATCGTAACCCAGCGAGAGGTGGGTATTGACACTGAATCCTATGAGGTAGCCCTCAAGAATACTCTCCGTCAGGCGCCGGACGTGATCCTGATCGGTGAAATCAGAACCCGCGAAACCATGAATCACGCGATTGCCTTTGCGGAGACCGGGCATCTTTGCCTGTCCACCCTGCATGCGAGCAACGCCAATCAAGCGCTTGATCGCATTATCAACTTTTTCCCAGAGGACCGGCGTGATCAGCTATTTATGGATCTTTCCCTGAACCTCAAGGCAATAGTTGCCCAGCAACTGGTGAGACGCACGAATGGCCGCAGCCGCAGACCTGTGGTCGAGATCCTGATCAACACACCGCTGGCGGCAGATCTTATTCGAAAGGGCGAAGTGCACAAGCTGAAGGAGTTGATGAAGCGATCCACGGAGCAGGGCATGATTACCTACGATCAGGCCCTGTATCAGCACTACTTGGAAGGCGAAATCAGTTACGACGACGCGATCTTGCACGCGGATTCCGCCAATGAAGTTCGGCTGATGATTAAGCTCGGCGGTGAAAAAAAGGGCGTTCCCAACTCGGGTTTGGGATCGGTCTCTCTGGTAGACGAGTCGGACCTTTGATTTCCGGTTAGCCGTCCGTCAGGTGGGTGGCCGCGCGGGGAACACCTGCTGAGCGTCGAATACCGGGCCGTCGACGCACACGCGGCGCATGACTTTCCCCTCCTTGGTTTCCAGTGGAACCACGCAGCCCGCGCAACCCCCAACCCCGCAGGCCATGTACTCCTCTAGAGATACCTGGCAGGGGATGTGAAAACTCCGGGCGAGTTCGGCGACGGCCTTTAGCATGAGGTGGGGACCACAGGCGAAAATCTCCACACCGTCCAAAACCGATTCATCCAGGGAAGTAAGCCAATGGCGAGCCAATTCGGTCACATAGCCCTGGTGGCATCCCGGATATCCCTGCAGACTGGTCAGGCGGCTGGGGATCCCCCAGTCATCCAGCAGGGGTAGACAGGCGATGACACCTTCAGGCATGGCAGGTATAAAGATTCTCGAGGGCCTGGGATCGAAGGGAAAGGGAACCTCGGAGCCAAGGATTACCATTGGCTGGAAAGGATGCTTGTTTTCGTGTAGCCACTGCGTGGCGAAGATCATCGGCGGCATGCCGACCCCACCCCCGATCAAGAGCGGGCGTGGGCGGTCCTGGTTAAACTGAAACGGCACGCCGATCGGAGCCAGCATATCCAGAACATCCCCGGGGGAAGTATTGGACAACAGTCGGGTACCCTCGCCCACGATTTTATAGAGAAACTCTACCCAGCCCGCTTCCCGCGAGACGCGCATGATGGATATTGGGCGCCTCAAGGGTCTCCCTGGATCGACTTGGATGTGGGCAAAACTGCCCGGCAGGGCGTGCTGGGCACATTCGGGTGCCTCGACACGCAAAATATATTGGTTTCCTTCCCTCGCCTGGTGGGATAGGACCTTCGCCCGCAACGGGAAGATAGTGTCACGGTGTGCGTTATGGGCCACGGCTGGATGATTCCTCATACACGATCCGGCCCTCTAACAACGTATGCGTCACGAGGCCAGTGAATTCCCAACCTACAAACGGAGTGTTGTGTCCGGCGCTGTACATATGCTCCGGGTGCAGCTCCCAGTGCCGGTTGGGATCGAAGATGCAGATATCGGCACTGCATCCCGGCCCCAGACTTCCCAGCTTGAGGCCGAGAATCTGCGCTGGACCACAGGTGATTCGGGCAATGGCGTCCGAGAGTCCGAGTACCCTTTCCTGTACCAGCCTGAGAGTGAGCGGTAACAGGGTTTCCAGAGCCGAGATACCGGGTGCCGTGGATGGAAATGGGGCCTCCTTGGCATCGGCGTCATGGGGTTGGTGGTCAGAACAGATTGCTCCAATGACCCCATTTGCCACCGCCTCCCGAAGTGCCTGTCGGTCACTTAGGCTGCGCAAGGGGGGATGTACGTGGCAGTGACTGTCGAATCCGTCGATATCCATTTCGGTCAGGTGCAGTTGATGCGCCGCCACGTCCGCGGTGATGGAGAGGCCCTGTTGCCTGGCCAGTGCCAGACTTTGAGCTGCCCGGCCGCTGGAAAGTCCTCGGAAATGAACCCGGCAACGCGTCTGTTCAGCCAGGGCCAGATCCCGCGCCACGGCTACCGTCTCGGCGGCTTCCGGAATACCGGGCAGGCCGAGGCGGCTCGCCACCGGTCCTTCATGGGCGCAGCCGCTGTTCCTGAGGTGTCGATCTTCCGATCGCAGCATCACTCGAATGCCATAGGTGGCGGCATATTCCAATGCCCGACGTTCAACCAGAGTATTGGCTAACGGCCGATCCGCGTTACTCAGGGCGATACACCCGGCATTTTGCAAAGCTGCCATTTCGCTGAGTTGCTCGCCATCCAGGCTCTTGGTTAGGGCGCCGATAGGCAGGACGCGGGCAAAACCGAGACTGTGGGCGCGTTCCTTCACCAGCGTGACCATTGCCGGAGTATCGATTACCGGGTTGGTATCCGGAGGGCAGCACAGGGTGGTAATGCCAGCCTTGGCCGCTGCCCGGGTCTCGGTTTGGATTGTCGCTTTATGTTCCTGGCCCGGTTCTCGTAAGCGGGCGCTAAGGTCGATGAGCCCGGGGCAGACGATCAGCCCGTCGGCGTCGATTATGAGGTCCGGTTCAAACTCGGCCGGGAGGGGCCCCAGTCCCTGGATTCGCCCGTCTACGATGCGCAGATCGAGAACGGCATCGATTCGGTTGGCGGGGTCGATGATACGACCGTTGGAAATCAATATAGCGCGTGGCTCATGCATCACTTTGCCGCCTGGGTTTGACTGCCCATGGCCATGGACATCACCGCCATCCGGATGGCGATTCCAAAGCTGACCTGCTGAAGGATCACCGAGCGTGGGCCATCCGCCACCTGGGAGTCTATCTCCACTCCCCGGTTAATGGGGCCGGGATGCATAACGATGGCATCTTGCTTGGCATGTTGGAGTCTGGATTCGGTCAATCCGAACAATTGAAAATACTCGTGCTCACTAGGAAGTAAGGCGCCGTGCATCCGCTCCTTTTGCAACCTCAGCATGATCACGACATCCACATCGCGGATACCCTCGTCGAGATCGTAATAGACGTGTACGCCCAAGCTCCTGGCATCCGCCGGGAGCAGGGTGCGTGGCCCGATGAGGCGGACTTCCGACGTGCCCAGCGTGTTGAGCGCGAGGATCTGGGAGCGGGCTACCCGCGAATGCAAAATATCACCCACAATGGCAACCCTCAAGCCAGCAAAATCTCCTTTGTGGCGGCGGATCGTGAACATATCCAGCATTGCCTGGGTCGGGTGCGCATGATGACCATCTCCCGCGTTGATGACGCTCACGTGGGGGGCGGCGTGCCGGGCGATAAAGTGGGCGGCGCCACTGTCCGCGTGGCGCACCACGAACATATCCACGTGCATGGCTTCCAGGTTACGGAGTGTGTCGAGCAGGGTTTCGCCTTTGGCGGTCGAGGATGTGCTGATGTTGAGGTTCAGTACATCCGCCGAAAGTCGTTTTGCGGCGACTTCGAAGGTGGTGCGGGTTCTCGTGCTGGTTTCGAAGAATAGATTGCAGATGACCTTGCCACGCAGCAAAGGTACCTTCTTTACCGTACGCTCTGAAATGCCCGTGAAAGATTCGGCGGTGTCGAGAATGTCAGTGAGTATTTCACGGCTGAGTCCGTCGATAGTGAGAAAATGCCTGAGTCTGCCGTCAGGACCGAGCTGGATGTTCTGCTTGCTCATTTCTGGCGTTTCCTGGCAGCCGTTTTAGACTGCCCAACCACCAATTCCAGCGGAGAAGGGCCCGTCAGCGTAATCTGTTCTCCGGGTTCGATCACCGGCCTGATCCCCACCACGTCGGGCTCGATAGGGAGTTCCCGGCCACCCCGTTCGACCAATGTTGCGAGGATGATCGAGGCCGGCCGGCCATAGTCGAAGATCTCGTTCATGGCGGCACGGATGGTGCGTCCCGTCTGCAGCACATCGTCCACCAGGATGATATGCCGGTTGTCGATCGAAAAGGGTATCCGTGATGGCCGTACCTGAGGATTCATTCCAATACGCGTATAGTCATCCCGGTAAAATGAGATGTCCAGTGTGCCCAACGGTGCGTCAATACCCAGTGCATGATGCAGGCGTTCGGCAAGCCAGGCTCCGCCGGTGTGGATGCCGATGATCACAGGATCGTCAATTCCAACAGCGGCCAGCCGTGACCGCAACGCTGCCGCCACCTGCTCGATGAGTTTGTCCACGGCCGCTGCCGTTTGATAAAGTTTAATCTCGTTCACGTAGCCAGGTTTCCAGGATCAGGCGGGCAGCCACCGCGTCCAACTCTTCGATTGTTTTGGGCGCTCGTCCCAATTGGCTGCGAGCTTCCATGGAGGTCAGGCGTTCGTCAATCATGTGCACGGTCAGCCGGTATCTGCTCCCAAGCTGACGCGCGAACCGACGAGCTTGGCCGGTAACCTCGGTGTCACCGCCGTCCAGGTCGCGGGGCAACCCCACTACCAGCTCCTCTGGCTGCCAGAGGGCGATGAGGCGGCCGATGCCATCCCAATCCGGTCGTTGACATCTGGACCTCAGGGTCGCAAGTGGAGTAGCAGTCGAGGTTATCGTCTGACCAACCGCTACCCCGATCTTCGCGGTGCCGTAATCAAACCCGAGCAAGGTCCCCACCGGCGGTGACTATCTCCCCGCTTAGGCGTGCCCGGCTTCGCCGGACAGCAAGTTAAGATCCACTCCCAAGCATCGTGCCGCCGCAGTCCAGCGCTGGTCGGACGGCATTTCGAAGATAATCTCGGAGTCTGCCGGCCCATTCAACCAAGCATTGGCACCCAGTTCGGCCTCAAGCTGACCCGGAGCCCATCCCGCATAGCCCAGGGCGATAAGTAATTTCTCCGGGCCTTCCCCGTCGGCGATCGAGCGTAGAATGTCCAGCGAGGTGGTAATGCTGATCTCTTGAGTAATGCTGGTTGTCGAATCCCATTCATGGCCAGGCGTGTGCAATACGAACCCCCGCTCCGTCTGTACGGGCCCCCCCAGGTAGACCGGGTGGGAGCAACGTTGGGCTTTTTGCCCCTTGATGTCCAACTGCTCGAGAATATCCTCTAACTGAAGATCGGTAGGGCGATTGAGCACGATTCCCATGGCACCATCTTCGTTGTGTTCGCAGATGTAGGTAACGGTATGAAAAAAATTACTATCCTGTAGTCCAGGCATGGCGATCAGAAAATGGTTGGTTAAGTTCGAGCCGCTGTCCATGGTCACATTGTATCCACTGCGCAGATGAGAGAACAGGCTATTTGGAGGATAGCTGATTGTTGTTACGAAATTGCCAGGTCCTGATGATGTCGAGAATATCGGTCTCTTTTCTGATGTCGTCAGGAAATGGCGCAAATGGGGCGGCAAGCTGGACGATTCGCACGGCGGCATCGTCCAATAACTTGTGCCCAGAGGATTTCCTGACATTAATTTCCAACACCGAGCCGTCCGGTTTGATTGCTGCATGCAGGATCAGGTTGCCATACAGCTTGCGACGTTTGGCCTCGTCGGGATAGTTGAGGTTGCCAATTCTCTCGACCTTTCTGACCCAGGCATCCAGGTAACTGGCGTACTTGTATTCCCGGGTACTGGCGGTCAGTTGTTTATGCTTCTGCCACTTGGCACGCGCCTGGTTCTTGCGCTCGAGTTCTGCGGTAAGCCGGTCTATCTCCCGCATGGAGCTATCCAAGAGTTGCGCGGCCGTTACCTTTGGTCTGGCGGTGGGGGTTGGCTTGCGTTCCTGGGTGACCACGGCTTTAGGTATTGTTTTTGCCCTCACGGCCAGCACCTCGCGGTCTGGGGAGGGAGGGGATTCGGACGACGGTGGTTTTAGGTCTGGTGCATCCAATGGCGCGCGCGTGGGTGCTGGCGGAGTGATGCGGGTAGTGGGTTTGACGCGCTCCTGCTCATTACCTCCCCCTTGTTGATTGACCTGGGACAGAAAGTCGGCGTCCTTGGGCGCCTCAGGCCGGGTAGGATTGCGCACCACCATGATCTCTAATGGGTGCTCGGTGGTGGTTTCTTTTTCGGGAGGTGAATACGTAAACCCAATGCCCAGGATCAGCATCGCGTGGGCGACCACGGCGACGAACAGGGCCAGACCCAGCCGGTCGAAGGGGGAAATCCGGCCGGCAGTATTCATGGCCGCAGTTTTTCCTTAATTCGATCCAACAGTTGCGCGCTGATATTGATACCAAACTGGGCGTCAAGCTCACGAATGCAGGTCGGGCTAGTGACGTTTACCTCCGTCAGAAAGTCGCCGATTACGTCCAAGCCCGCGAATAATATCCCTCTTTTTTTTAGCTCGGGCCCCACTTGCGATGCAATCCAACGGTCGCGCTCGGATATCTCTTGTCCCACTCCCCGGCCACCCACGGCGAGATTACCACGGGTTTCTCCAGGTTTCGGTATGCGTGCAAGTACAAAAGGTATGGGTTTTCCGTCAATCAGCAACACCCGTTTGTCGCCCAGCTTGATCTCAGGGAGATAGCGCTGAGCCATGGTGAATTGCTGTCCCCCTTGGGTCAGGGTTTCGATGATGACGTTAATGTTTGGATCGTTGCTGCGCACCCGGAAGATAGAGGCGCCGCCCATGCCACCCAGTGGTTTGATAATGACGTCTCCCTGCTGTTCCACGAACGATAAGATACGCTCATGACCACGCGCTACCAGTGTGGGAGGGCAGCAGTGTGGAAACCAGCTAGTAAACAGCTTCTCATTGCAATCGCGCAAACTTGCCGGGCTATTCACCACTAATACCCCCCGCGCTTCTGCTTTCTCCAGCAGGTAGGTACAGTAGATATACTCCATGTCGAACGGTGGATCCTTACGCATCAATATAACGTTTAGCGTATCCAGCGGGGCAGTGCGTTCGCCGGTAAAGTGGAACCAGTGCTGGGGATTATCCGCCAGTTCCAGCATTCGCATGCGTGCCGACACCCGGTCATCTTGGAGATAGAGGTCACCTTGCTCCATGTAACAGATGTCCCAGCCCCGCGCCTGGGCCTCGAGCAGCATAGCGAAGGTACTGTCCTTTTTGGTGTTAATCGACCCGATGGGGTCCATGATTACGCCGAGCGAGATTTTCATCGTTTAATCATACCTTAGGCGATGAATTTTGTCGGGCACATCTGGGTCTCGCGCCGAAGTTCTGCGTGAGGCGTTACACTTTTTTTGCTAGGAAGTCGGTTCCTTATTGCGGAGCAATCCAGCAGTTGCTAAGGTCCCCGTAAAGAAACCAAGGAGTGGGCCGATACCTTTCGGTGGAGGGGTGTGGCCAAGGTGGACAGGGGTTCGGTAATTGAGTTTGCTAGACCTTCGAATGGGGTTCGAGTAATGCCCAGAAATCGCCAATGTTAAGGATCTCCGGCGGACACATTATTTTATCACCGAGGGGTTCACCAAGTAGGTTTGACCGCTGTTGTCACCGATTTATTGCGGGCTGGACCCGAGTAACCCCGTGGGACAAGGCGGACGATGACCGCGAACAGGTGGGTGAATAGAGGATACTGAGTGTGAGCAACGATCTCGATAGCGATGTCGTGGACCTGAAGGTCATGGTGATCGATGACAGCAAGACCATCAGACGCACGGCTGAAATCCTGCTAAAAAAGGCAGGTTGTGATGTGATAACCGCCACCGATGGGTTCGAGGCGCTGGCCTTGATCGCGGACCGGCATCCAGATGTGATATTCGTCGATATCATGATGCCGAGGCTGGACGGTTACCAAACTTGTGCGCTGATCAAGCACAGTGAGCAGTTCAAGGATACGCCGGTTATCATGCTTTCTTCGAAGGACGGCTTATTTGACCGGGCACGGGGCCGAATCGTCGGTTCAGAGCAATATCTGACCAAGCCATTCACCAAAGACGAGTTGCTCGGCGCAATCAAGAGGCATACTGCAAAGGTGGCTTGATCAGGATTGATCGACAGGGATTCCAACGATTTTTCTACGAATGGTCAGTAAATGAGACGTTTCTTCAAGAAAGGAGGCCCGGAGCCCCAGGCGGAATCGGGTGGTGGTCAGTCCGGTCGGGATAAGACCATCCTGATAGTCGATGATTCGCCAACCGAGACTCATATACTCAAGGGGATCCTCGAGCGGGGGGGATACCGGGTTATCACCGCGGAGAATGGGGAGGCCGGAGTTAGTTCGGCCATTGAACATACTCCCGATCTCATCCTCATGGATGTAGTGATGCCGGGGCTCAACGGATTCCAAGCAACCCGCGAGCTCAGTC
Source organism: Gammaproteobacteria bacterium (assembly GCA_020445415.1). Classification (GTDB taxonomy): domain Bacteria; phylum Pseudomonadota; class Gammaproteobacteria; order Chromatiales; family Chromatiaceae; genus HKST-UBA178. Next base: position 20,740 of record JAGRGP010000034.1, read on the forward strand.
GCAGCCCCGAAACCGCGGATATTCCGATCATTATGGTATCGACTAAAGGGCAGGAAACGGATCGTGCCTGGGGTTTGCGCCAGGGCGCCAGGGACTATGTCGTAAAACCCGTGTCCCCGAAAGATCTGCTCAACAAGATCAGTGTGGTGCTGGATGCCTGATCAAAACCCCATGCAAGCGGGAAACACTGCTAGAGACGTGATCCTGCTTCTCAAGGATATCGAGCGCCGCAGCGGTGAGAGTCGCACCAACCTGCCTCAGCAAGAAGAGGCACACTCGCTGTGGGACGGTATCCTCTTCAGCGTGGTCGGAACAGCGGTGGTCGCGCTGCTCAGTGAGGTCAAAGAGATCCTGAACTTGCCGTCGGCCCTGACCCGTGTGCCGGGGGCGAAGAGTTGGATGCTGGGCATCGCGAACATCCGGGGTAATTTGCTGCCGGTTATCGATCTCCAACTGTTTCTCGGCGGGAAACCGGTGGCGATCGGCAAGCGCAGCCGGGTACTGGTGATCGATCACAGCGGTGTGCGCGTGGGTTTGCTGGTCGGTGGGGTGCAGGGCATTCGACATTTCCAGCAGGACCAGCAGGTGGCCTCCCCCCCCTTAACGGGCAAGTTGCCGGAGTTTTGCCGAAGTGCCTTTCGCAATGCCGATGAGATCTGGCCGGTATTCGACATGGGTGTGCTGTCCGACAACCAGGAGTTTCAGGTGGCCGCGGTTTGAGCGGGCAAGCAAACTAAATCAAGTCTCTCGAGTTTCAAACGATGAATGATTTAACAACGCAAAAAATCCTTCTTGGAGAGGATCCGAAATGAACAGACAATCTGCGCAGGGAACTGGCGGCAAAATCCATTCCAATAAGATCGTCGTGGCGCTGTCGGTGGGATTGTTGCTGTCACTGGTCGCGGTAGTGGTGCTCATCGTGCATATCGCCAAGTGGTCGGGTCATGAAGAGCAGTATTTACTCCGCTCCGCCGAACAACGGGTGGTATCGCAACGAATCGCGAAGAGCGCACTGGCAGCAGCCGCGGGAGATCAAACGGTGTTCCCCCAACTACGGACAGCGCGTGACGAATTCGAAAAATTGATCCGAGAGTTGAAGAACGGAGTACCTGAGGCGGGACTCCCCGCGTCACCGGAGGGGGTCGGGGTGGAGCTGACGGCGATGGAGGCGGCTTGGCAAGAGCTGCGTCAAAACGCTGACGATATTCTTTCCAGTCAGCAGCCGGTGGTTGCCATCCGCGGTTATGTGGAAAAAATCACCAATCTTATCCCCCAATTGGAGGATCTCTCCCGTGAATTAGTCAACCTTCTGATCGCCAGTGGGACAAGCCCCAATCAGGTTGCGGTAGCGTCCGAACAGCTCATGTTGGCGGAGCGTATCGATAAGAATGTTGCCCGGGTACTGGAAGGCGGGCAGGTAACCGTGGGCGCAATCGACCGTTTCAGTCGCGACGCGGATCGTTTTAGCCGAGTCCTCGAGGGTTTGGCAAATGGTAGTCAGTCGCTGGGGATCACTCGGCTGGAAGATACCCAGGCGGTAAACAAACTGGTGGAAGTGACTGGCGTATTCCAAGAAATTAATGAGCAGGCATCGGGAATTATCGAAACAGTGCCAGCGTTGCTTCCCGCCCTGGAGGCAGCGAGTCGAGTAACAGAGGCATCGGACCGCGTCAACGAAGCGGCCTCCGGGCTGATCCGTGCATACGGGGAGGGTCCGGGGCGTTTCAGTATTGGGGGCGTGAAGGCGGGGCCGGGGATGCTGGCGGCCGTCAGTGCCCTGGGTGCGTTGTGCCTGTTGCTGATCATGTACAGCCTGGTGCAGAGTTCGCGGCGCAGAGAAACGGAAAGCAAGCAACAGAATGAGCGCAATCAACAGGCAATCCTGCGGTTGCTCGACGAAATGGGTGACCTGGCCGACGGCGATCTGACCGTTGCCGCCACGGTAACGGAAGATGTTACCGGCGCTATTGCAGACTCGATTAACTATGCTATCGAGGCGTTGCGTACCCTGGTAACAACCATCAACGAGACGTCGATCCATGTCTCTACATCGGCCCAGGAAAGCCGCGCCACCGCCATGCATCTGGCGGAAGCGAGCGAACACCAAGCCGAGCAGTTGGTGTCCGCTACCTATTCGATCAAGGAAATGACCTTGGCAATGGATCAGATGTCGTCAGATGCCGCCGAGTCTTCCGAGATTGCTCAGCGTTCCGTGGAGATCGCGGCCAAGGGAGCAGATACGGTACGGCGGGCCATCCAGGGAATGGATACCATTCGTGAGCAGATCCAGGAGACCTCCAAGAGGATCAAGCGGCTGGGTGAGAGCTCTCAGGAAATCGGTGACATCGTTGAGCTGATCGATGATATTGCCGACCAAACCAATATTCTTGCACTCAATGCCGCGATGCAAGCCGCAATGGCTGGCGAAGCAGGCCGTGGTTTTGCCGTGGTTGCTGACGAAGTGCAACGGCTTGCGGAACGGTCGAGCAATGCCACCAAGCAGATCGAGGCACTGGTGAAAACCATCCAGGCAGACACCAACGAGGCGGTGAGCTCGATGGAGAATACTACCTCCGAGGTCGTGGCCGGTGCCAGGTTGTCGGAAGATGCGGGTGAGGCACTGAAAGAGATCGAAAACGTATCCCAGCACATCTCGGAACGCATCAGCATGGTTGCCGAGTCGGCGCAGAAACAATCTGCTTCGGCGAGCCGCATCAATCAAACGATGAGTGTGATTAAGGAAATTACTACCCAGACATCGGATGGCACCAGTCAAACGGCCGCCTCTATCGGAACCCTGGCCGATCTCGCCGATCAGTTGCAGGAGTCGGTAGCCGGCTTCCGGCTGCCGGAGTAAGGCACTCCAGCGGTGGATGCAAGTCAACAGGCCCTGAGGAGTTGATAGTTCGATGAGGGAATCTCACGATCACAGCAGGCTCAAATGGATCAGAGGCGAGCTCGATTCGCTGCTGTCCAATGCTAGCCGCGCCCTAGAGGATTACGCGGAGGGTTCCGGAAGCGCGGACCTCATCAATAGCTGTATCAGTAATCTGCATCAAGTGCGCGGCACATTACAACTGGTTCAGCTCTACGGTGCCGCGATGTTGGCCGAAGAGATGGAATTGGTCGCCACCGTGCTACGCGACGGAAAGGTTAGTCAGCCAGACTCCGCTGCGGAGACGCTCATGCTGGGGTTGGTTCATCTGCCAGGCTATCTTGAAAAGCTGGAGGCGGGTGCGCGGGACATTCCTCTACTTATTCTCCCAATGCTCAACGAGCTGCGAGCATCCCGAGACGCGCCGTTGCTCTCTGAAGTTGCGCTCTTTGCTCCGGAGCTGGAACAGAAGCTCAGTTCCAACCAGATAGCGGGCGAGGCCAATCGGGACCTGCCGGGTTTGGCGCGGCGGCTGCGGATGAATTATCACCAGGGATTACTGCAGTGGTTTCGCGAAACCGATGTGGACGGCGGTTTACAGACTATTGGTGATGTTTTAGCGGACCTGTCTCAGGGTGCGGGTACCGATAAGCTGAAAAACTTGTTCAAGGTTGGCTGGGCGGTGGCCGAAGGGCTCAGGGACGAGGGTAGCGGGAAGCCGGGAGTGGCCTATAAAGAGTTGTTCGGAAAGCTGGATCGGGAGATCAAGCGCATCATCGATCTTGGTGAGCAGCGAGTCGCCGAGCAGCCCGCTAATGAGCTGCTGAAAAATCTGCTCTATTACGCGGCAAGTTCGAAGTCGGAACACTATCTCATCAATGAGGTGAGGGAAGCCTTTGGCCTGAATCAGCAATTATTTGACCAGGATGAGATTGATCAGGAACGGGCGGGCCTGCAGGCGTTCGACCAGGCATTGATCGCCTCCCTGCGGAGCGCTATCGGCGCTGACCTGACCGCGATCAAGGATGGTCTCGATCTCTATATCCGCAGCGGCTCTCAAGTTCCCGACCGACTGGCCGCCTTGGAGGTCCCGTTACGCAAGGTTGCGGATACGCTAGGCATGATTGGCCAGGGCGCGTTGCGCGAGCGGCTGAAGCGCCAGGCGGATCTGATTCAGGGGTTCGGGGGGCAAGGATCCTTGCCCGACGAACAGGGGTTGATGGCGATGGCCGGCGACATCCTATTTGTCGAAACCTCGTTGGAAAACCTGGCAGCCTCACATGAACACGGAGGAGGGCCTAAAAAGGCGATCAGGTCATCTTCGTTACCCGAAGGTGAGTTGGAGAAGCTAACCGACTCGGTGATGCATGAAGCCGCAATTGAAATGGCCCGAAACCGCGAGGCAATCGTGGGTTTTATCCAGAGTCCACAGACTCCGGAACTACTGGATGGAGTGACGGCACGTTTTACGACGGTTGCGGGTGCTCTTCGGATCATGGGTCTGGCGGAAGCAGGGGAGTTGCTGCAGGGCTTGACGGTCTACATTAACAATCGACTGTTGTCGGGTGGAGAACTACCCCCTCAAGAAGATCTTAACCGGTTCGCGGATGCCATGACTTCGGTCGAGTATTTCATGGAGGCCGTTACCGAAGGGCGCGGCGTTCATCTGGACATCCTGGATATTGCCCGTCATGCGCTGGTGAAGCTGGGCGTGGTAGAGGCGCCCGCGTTACCGGAGGCGAGTACCGAGGTAACCCCGATGGTGGCGGAGGTGTCGCCGGAGGTGGCATGGGTCGGTGATTTTTCGGATCACTCCGAGCCGGCGGATGAGCTATTGCCACACGAACGGGAGGCCCTCGCCGAGCCCGAAGAATCGCTCAATTCAGCGGATAAACCGTCACTCGATGAGGTCGATCCGGAGATTCTCGAGATCTTTGTCGAGGAGGCCCGAGACGAGCTGGAGACGATTCGCAGTTTTCTACCCCGCTGGATTTCCGATCAGGAAGACCGCGAGGCACTAATCACCGTGCGTCGCTCCTTCCATACCCTAAAAGGCAGTGGCCGGCTGGTGGGGGCCACCGCTATCGGAGAGCTCTCCTGGGCGGTGGAGAACCTGCTTAATCGGGTGATCGACGAAACAGTATCGGTCTCCCCGGAACTGTTCGAGTTGTTACAGCATACTGCTGACGTATTACCGGAACTGATCGATACCCAGGAATCCGGGGGTGTGTCGGGCGCCGACATTCAGCAGATGATAGACAGCGCCCATGTTCTGGTTAGCGACAAGGTTAAACCGGCCCACGGCAATGAACGGGTAGTTTCTACCGAAGGTGAGGGCGAGTCTCCCGAGATTTCCGAACCTGCTGCGATTCAGCAGTTTCCATCCGGGGCCTCCAAGGCTGTTGAGCCGGCCCAGGCCGATGTTATGGCTGATACCGCCAAACCCGCCATTGCCATCGATCCCGTACTATTCGGTATCTACGAGCCGGAGACGCGTAGCCATATCTCCAATTTGCGGGCATTCGTGGACAGATGCCGAGAAAAGACGGGAGATTGTGATTTAGAAGGTTCCGAAATCTCCCGAGCATTGCATACGCTGCATGGCAGTGCCGATATGGCGGGTGTGGAGCCGATCGCACTACTCAGCACGGCTCTCGAAACCTATGTCAGGGATCTTATCGACGCGTCGCTTGCGGCGGATGAAAATACCCTGGAGTTGATTACTCACTGCTTGGAGTGCTTTGAGTCCGTGCTGGCGGCCATCAATTCCCCCGGTGCCGAACTACCCGGTTGGCAAGGGCTGGTGGATGAAATTGAACGGCGGCGGCGCAACGTAGCCGAGTTGCGAGCCACAGCATCCGCCCAGGCAGAAGCGGCGGCAACGAATGGGGGCCATGACCCCGAAACTTCCAGGAAAGAGCTTCCCGGCGTGCTACCGGTACCGGTCGACAGTTTCGAGGCGGAGGAGGAACCAATACCTGCTGCCGAGACGTTTTCCGCCTCCACGGAGTTGGAGTTTGATGAGATCGAGGGTGATGAGGAATTAACCGAGATCTTTTTGGAAGAAGCCAGAGAGCTAGTGGATTCGGTTCAGCAATCCCTACAAGAGTGGCGCAGCAACCCTGACAACAGCGCACCATTGAGCGACCTGCAGCGGACATTGCATACGCTCAAGGGTGGGGCGCGTTTATCGGGGATTATGGCCACTGGCGATCTCAGTCATGCCTTCGAGTCCATGCTCACGGAAGTAGGGCAAAAAGTTAAGGTATCTGCCGGGGTGTTGGGGTTGGCCCAAGCGGTCGTGGACAGGCTGTCGGAGCAGATTGATGATGTAGGTAGGGGACCAAAGGTTCGCCGCGGCAACGATCTTATCACTCGTCTCGAATCCCTCGCTAATGGGGAACCGGAGGGTCAGGCCACCGGTCCCGCGGTGGAAAAGCCCAAACAAAAGAAGCCCAAGAAGAAGCCCGAATCAGTTCAGCCGTCGGCAGCGGTTGGCATGGGGGATGGCGCCTTGGTCGACAGCGAAGTCGGAGGCCACCAGAAAGTCGCTTCTCCGGCGGCCGGCAGGGAACGCAAGGAGCAGATAAGGGTCAAGGCCGACCTATTGGATAAACTTGTCAACAATGCCGGAGAGGTAAGTATCTACCGGGCGCGGCTTGAGCAGCAAAATATCACCCTTGGTTTCAACTTGGCGGAACTCGAGCAGACTGTCGATCGCCTCCGTACCCAACTTCGAAGTTTGGATATCGAGACCGAGGCACAGATCCTGTTTCGCTATGATCGGGATGAAGGAAAGAATCCGGAAGAGCAGTTTGATCCCCTGGAGATGGACCGATTCTCGAATATCCAGCAACTCTCCCGCGGCTTGCTGGAAACGGTAAACGACCTCACCAATATCAACGAATACCTGGATGACCTGCACAAGGAAACCGAGACCTTATTGTTGCAGCAGTCCCGGGTAGCGACCGACCTGCAGGATGGGTTGTTGCGTACTCGGATGGTCCCCTTCGCGCACCTTGTCCCACGGCTGCAACGGGTAGTCAGACAGACGGCCGCGGCGCTTTCCAAAGAGGCGGAGTTGGAAGTCCAAGGGGCGGACGGCGAGTTGGACCGGGGAATTTTGGACCGGATGATCGGCCCCTTGGAGCATATTCTCCGAAACGCGGTTTCCCACGGAATCGAATCTCCGTCGCGTCGTGCTGACGCCAATAAGCGGAAGATGGGGAGAATTGCCCTGACATTGGTCCGCGAAGGCAATGATATCGTGCTAACCATTAGCGATGATGGCGCGGGCCTGAATATTGAAGCGATCCGAAGTCAGGCCATCGAGCAAGGCTTGCTTGACGCGGATGCCGAAGTGCCTGACAGTGATGTCCTGCAGTTTGTGCTGGAACACGGCTTTAGTACTCAAAGTGAGGTCAACCAGATATCTGGACGCGGTGTGGGGCTCGATGTCGTTATCAAGGAGGTGCGACATCTCGGCGGCTCGCTGGATATAGCCTCTAATCCGGGTAAGGGCACCAGTTTCTCAATACGCCTACCCTTGACCCTCGCCATTAGCGATGCCTTGCTTGTTGAACTGGGGGAAGAAATCTATGCCATCCCCCACACTAGCATCGAAGGTGTAGTGCGGGTAACGAAGACTGAACTAGTCAATTTTTATGACGGACGCAGCCCGTTCTTTACCTATGCGGGAAACGAGTACCGCGTGCGCTATCTAGGCGCCCTGCTCAACGTCGGTGATTTGAACCTCTCCGAACAGAGACGCTGGTATCCCATGCTGCTGGTGCGTGCCGGCGAGCATCGGGTGGCATTACAGGTGGACGGGTTGCTGGGGAATCGTCAGATCGTGGTCAAATCGGTGGGTCCACAGGTCAGCAGTATTCGCTGGATATCCGGGGGTACAATTCTGGGTGATGGGCGAGTGGCCTTGATTCTGGATGTAACAGCGCTGGTGCGTATCGATGCGGCCCACACTACTCCCGCCCATCCAGAGCCGGTGTCGTCACTGATGACCGATGCGGGCCGCGTGGTAATGGTGGTGGATGATTCGATTACGGTCCGTAAGGTAACAGGGCGTGTACTGGAGCGTAATGGGATGAAGGTGGTTACCGCCAAGGACGGAGTGGACGCCGTTGCCCAGCTTCAGGAGACTCATCCCGATATTATGCTACTCGATATCGAGATGCCGCGCATGGACGGGTTTGAGTTGGCGCGACATATGCGTAACACGGACGAGCTGCGCGACATTCCGATAATCATGATTACCTCGAGAACCGGAGATAAGCACCGTAGGCTTGCCATGGAGCTTGGTGTCAAGCGCTATTTGGGTAAGCCTTACCAGGAAGCGGATTTGCTGGACAACATCTATTCGGTATTGGCTGAGGCTATGGTATGAGCAGCGGCGAAACCCAGCTAGAGGTGCGCGGCGTGCTACTGCCTCTGCAGTCGGGGCAATTGCTTCTTCCCAACATTTCGGTGTCGGAGGTGGTGGGATACGGTGAGCCCGAAGAGGTTCCCAAAGGGGCTCCCGACTGGCTGTTGGGCGTGATGTCCTGGCGCCACTACCGGGTTCCGCTGGTCGCTTTTGAGAGCCTGTTAGGAATGCCGGAAAAAGAGATTGGACACCGGGCCCGCATTGCGTTGTGTAATACTATCAATCAGGCTTCTACGTTGCCCTATACCGGGTTTTTGTTGCGCACCATCCCGCGGTTGGTGAGGGTTACCGAAGGGGTGATCGTCCCGTTGGACGAGCAGGACGCTAGCCCCATGGTAATCCGACACGTCATGGTCAATGATCAAGAAGCATGGATTCCCGATCTGGATGCGCTGGAGCAAGCGCTGGTGAATATCCTCGGGTAATCCTTATGCCATTATTGGGACTATCGCGATCAGGATGACCGAAAGTCCCCCCACAGCATCTGCACCGCTGCGATTGCCGCTAAGGGTGAAGTTTCCGTGCGCAGGATTCTCGGTCCAAGCCGGACACTGGTGAAGCCATGAGCCAGTGCCAAATCCTGTTCCCGCTTGGAAAGGCCGCCCTCCGGACCCGACAAAAGACGAATCTGCCTTCCAGGGTGGGGAAGCCGGTCAAGCGTGTCCAGGGCATCAGGGTCGAGCAGAATCCCGGTCACCCCATCCGACAACGCGGCCCAGTCCTGCAAGTTGACAACCTTCCCAAGTACAGGCACACGGCGCCGGCCCGACTGCTCGCACGCCGATATCACGACTCTCTTCCAATGATCCCAGCGTTTTTGGTTGCGTACTCCCGACGATCTGGCTGCGCAGTGGTCCGTAACCAACGGGGTTATGGCTGCTACTCCCAGCTCCACGGATTTCTGTATGGCAAAGTCCATGCGCTCCCCCCTGGAGATCCCCAGGCCAATCGAGATATTCAGAGGGGTAAGGGGCTCTTCATCGGTGCACGTGGAGATCTCTACCGATACTCCGTTCCTACCTTCCAAAAAAAGTTGTCCAGAGTAGTCTCTGCCTCTGCCGTCGAATAGCACAACGGGGTTGCCATCGCGCAGTCTCAGTACCTGCCGCAGATGATGTGCTGCGCCGTCGGCTAGTGTTATTTGTGTGCCGACGGCAAGCGCTTGTTCAACATAGATCCGGGTAAGCCGCATAAACGCCAGGTGCTGGATTAATCGGTCGAGCCGGAACCTTAGGGTAGGTCGCATGCCCGTGTTGATTATAAAACGAAGCAGTCCCGGCGATATAGCAAGAATCCTGATGCGGTGTACATCAATCCGGGTGAGATGCCGCGTGGAGCAAGCCGCGGATATCTGCCGGACCTCGATCGATTTACCTGGTAGTAGGCCAGTTGGGTGGTTAGGCTAACCCTCACATACTTCCCAACTCCGCAGATCGATTAGTTACGCCTTGCCACAAACGTGCTACCGGATTGGTCCAGCCGCGAGATCTTTAATTGTTGGCCGCATACCCAAACCTTTTTGAGATCCTGGAATACCGCCTTGGGCATGCCGATGGGTAAATCGACGAGGCTGTGATCGGCAAGGATCTCGATTTGGCCAATGTAGTGCGCGTCCAGTCCCGCTTCGTTGGCAATGGCGCCGACTATATTCCCCGGTTTGACGTTGTGCTGGGACCCCACTTCGATACGAAATCGCTCCAATCCCTGAGCAGTGCGGGGAGCACGCTTCCGTGGCTTTGGAGATTTTTGCCTAGCGGAAGGTGGTGGCTGGGGCCGAGGGGAAGGGGTTGGTTCCCGATCAGGTTTGAGCAGCATGGGGTGTTCGCCGGTGCAGATTCTGGCCAATGCCGCGGCGATCTCCAACGGTGGCACATCGTGCTCCCGTTGATATTGAAGCAACAGGCCTTCAAAGAAACTCAGCTCACCAGCGGCAATCGTATCGCTGATACGTTGCTTGAAATCGGCGATCCGTTTGTTGTTCACCATCTCGGTTGTCGGCAGTTCCAATGGGGCTATCTTTTGGCCTGTTGCCTTTTCAATGGTGCCCAGCATTCTTTTCTCCCGAGGTGCTACAAACAGAATGGCTTGGCCTTGGCGTCCAGCGCGGCCGGTACGGCCGATGCGGTGGATATATGTCTCCGTGTCGTATGGGATGTCGTAGTTAACAACGTGGCTGATTCGGTCGACGTCGAGTCCACGGGCGGCAACGTCGGTGGCGACGAGGATGTCCAGGGACCCTTCCCTCAAACGTTCAATAACCTGCTCCCGCTGCTTCTGCACCATGTCTCCATTCAGCGCCGCGGCACTGTAGCCTCTTGCCCCCAGGCGTGCTGCTAACTCGGTGGTGGCGGTCTTGGTACGCACAAACATCAGCAGCGCATCAAATGGCTCAACCTCGAGTATGCGGGTTAGCGCGTCCAGCTTGTGTACACCACTGACGAGCCAGTAATACTGGCTGATAGTATTCGCGGCTGCGGTATGGCTCTCGATCGCGACTTCCTGGGGAGCATGCAGGTGTCGGTGGGCGATCTTGCGAATCTCCGCCGGCATGGTGGCGGAAAACAGCGCCATTTGTCGGTGGGCCGGGGTGTGTTCCAATATCCACTCCACATCGTCGATGAAACCCATTCGCAGCATTTCATCGGCTTCATCCAAAACAAGTGCTTGGAGGCTGTCCAGCTTGAGCGTTCCCCGGCGCATGTGATCCATTACCCGACCTGGGGTTCCCACCACCACCTGGACGCCCCGCCGCAGTTGTCGTATTTGTACCGAGTAGTCTTGGCCGCCATAGATCGGTAGGACATGAAAGCCCCGTATGTGGGAGGCGTAGCGCTGAAACGTTTCGGCTACCTGGATCGCCAGCTCTCGGGTGGGAGTTAGAACCATAACTTGTAGCCGCTGATTGTCAGTTTCCATGCGCGCCAACAAGGGCAGGGCGAAAGCCGCCGTCTTTCCGGTTCCTGTGGGGGCATGACCCAGCAGGTCCCGGCCTCCCAACAGCAGGGGAATGGCACGCGCCTGGATCGGAGTGGGGCTCTCATAGCCAACTTCATCCAGGGCGGTAAGGAGGGGCGCGGGAAGATTCAGCTCACGGAAGCTGGAGGCGATTGGCTTGGTATCGAGCATGGAAGAGTCCTGGTATCAGAGGGCCGGTGGAGGAGTCTGAGGTCCATGGCCGGGCGGGGAAGTATAATAAACTGTCAAATGAATACAATAGCGGCATAGGAAAATTATGCGATTCAACCAAATTTGGGTGGATGCGGATGCTTGCCCAAAAGTAATAAAAGAGATTCTTTACCGGGTTTCTAAACGGACCCATATCCCTTTGGTCCTGGTGGCTAATCAACCGCTTCAAGTGCCTCGTTCTCCGCTTATCCGTGCCCTTCGGGTAGCCTCGGGATTTGATGTCGCTGATAACTATATCGTCAGAGAATCGGTTGCCGGTGATCTGGTTATCACCGCCGACATTCCCCTTGCCGCCGAGGTGATCGCGAAGGGCTGCCTGGCCCTGGATCCCCGTGGCAACCTGTACACTAAGGAGAACATCCGGGAACGGCTGAACCTGCGGGATTTTATGGACACGCTGCGGGGCAGTGGCGTGGATACCGGAGGACCAGCGGCTTTCAGCCAGGCCAATCGACAGGCATTTGCCAATCAACTGGATCGACTGTTGGCAGGTTAGCTCGCTTCCTCGTGGCCTTCGTGGAGAGAATGAGAAAGCCCCAAATTGCTCCAGATGCGGGACACCGCACGGGACTGATTCATGGTATAGAAGTGAAGGCCGGGCGCCCCCTGCTCTAGTAATCTGCGGCAGAGTTGGGTTACTACCTCGATACCAAATTCCCTGATGCCCGCCAAGTCGTCGTGATAACCTTGCAGCCGCTGTCTTATCCAGCGCGGGATCTCACTCCCGCAGGCATCGGAGAATCGCGCCAACTGAGTGTAGTTGGTGATGGGCATGATACCTGGGACGATTGGGATGTCGATTCCCTGCTTTTCGCAGCTTTCGATAAAGTAAAAATACGCATCCGCGTTGTAGAAATACTGGGTGATTGCTTCGTTAGCTCCGGCATCCACTTTGCGCTTGAAATTGACCAGGTCTGTAGCGGCATCGAATGCTTGGGGATGAAACTCAGGATATGCCGCCACGTCGATATAGAAATGGTCCCCGGTCTCCGCGCGGATGAATTCCACCAAATCATTGGCGTGGGGGAACTCGCCCGGCCCGCCCATGCCCGAAGGCATGTCCCCCCGCAAGGCTACCAGCCGTTGGATACCTTGGTTCCTATAATGGTGTAAGGTTTCCCTGACCTGATCCCGGGTCGCGCCGACGCAGGAAAGGTGCGGGGTTGTCGCGATTCCTTCGCTGCGCAGCCAGTCCACCGTAGCGAATGTCCGCTCCCGAGTAGAGCCTCCGGCACCATAGGTGACCGAGAAGTAGAGGGGCTGGAGCGCTGCCAGCTCGCGAACACTGACCCGCAGCTTCTCCATCCCTTCTGCGGTCTTGGGTGGGAACAGCTCGAAGCTGAAGGTTTTTTGGTATTTCTGCTGAGATTTCATGACGTGCCCTCGTGGATCCTTGGCCGAATCCCGGCGCGGTGTAGCCGGCCCCTTCCCACCATCCCTGACTTGGAGCAGAAGAGGCCGGAGTTCTGACGACTAACTACTCAGTAGCGGTAATGTTCCGGTTTGTAGGGCCCATCCACGGGAACGCCGATATAATCGGCTTGTTTCGGGGTTAGTTGTGACAGCCGGGCACCGATCTTCTGGAGATGCAGTCTGGCAACCTCTTCGTCAAGCTTTTTGGGTAGGGTGTAAACTTTCTTGAGATACTGGGTGCTGTTCTGCCAGAGTTCCATCTGCGCCAAGGTTTGGTTGGAGAAAGAGTTGGACATGACAAAACTGGGGTGACCGGTCGCGCAGCCCAGATTTACCAGGCGTCCTTCCGCCAGCAATATAATGCGCTTACCGTCCGGAAAGATAATGTGATCGACCTGGGGTTTGATGTTTTCCCAAGTGTACTGGCTCAGGCTTGCGCAATCGATTTCGTTGTCGAAGTGGCCGATATTGCAAACAATTGCCTGGTCTTTCATCCGTGACATGTGATCGTGGTTGATCACATGGAAGTTACCGGTAGCCGTGACGAAAATATCGGCTTGGCTGCAGGCGTCGTCCATATCTACTACCCGATATCCCTCCATGGCTGCCTGGAGCGCGCAGATTGGATCGATCTCGGTGATCCATACCGTTGCACCCAGTCCCTTGAGTGATTGAGCGCAGCCCTTACCGACATCGCCATAGCCCAGGATTACCGCGATCTTTCCTGCGATCATGACGTCGGTGGCCCGCTTGATCCCATCGACCAGGGATTCCCGGCAGCCATAGAGATTGTCGAATTTTGACTTGGTGACGGAGTCGTTGACGTTGAATGCCGGAAAAGGCAAATCGTTTTTTTCCTGCATCTGATACAGGCGGTGAACCCCGGTGGTAGTTTCTTCGGTGACCCCTCGGATATTCTTGAGGATGTTGGAATACCAGCCGGGTTGCTCTGCGAGGCGCGCCCTGATGGCCGCATAAAGTACCCGCTCTTCCTCACTGGTTGGATTGTCCAGTAAGCCCAGATTAGTCTCCGCTTTTGAACCGAGATGAATCAACAGGGTCGCGTCTCCACCGTCGTCCAGAATCATGTTTGGGGTGCCTCCGTCAGCCCACTGGAAGATCTTGTGGGTGAACTCCCAATATTCAGTCAGGCTTTCGCCCTTAAAGGCATAGACTGGTGTGCCTGTTGCCGCAATAGCGGCCGCCGCGTGGTCCTGGGTGGAAAAAATGTTACAGGACGCCCAGCGTACTTCGGCACCGAGGGCCTTGAGCGTTTCGATCAGTACTGCGGTCTGGATGGTCATATGCAAGCTGCCGGCGATTCGTGCCCCTTTTAGGGGTTGTTCGGCAGCGTATTTTTCTCGCAGTGCCATCAGGCCGGGCATTTCAGTTTCGGCTATCGCGATTTCCTTTCGCCCCCAGTCGGCAAGGGAGAGGTCGGCTACTTCGTAGTCATTAATGCTGGCGTTCATGTTCCAGTCTCCGAAAAAACTGAGCGCCGTTGTTGCAGTGCACCTCCTGAGCCTGGCCCGAATTCCCACCCGTCTGGTTCCAGCGCTAGATCGCTAGCGTTGGCTGAACAACGGGGAGTGTGGGTTGCAACGCTCCTCAGGAGATTTTTTCTACGGCTCCGAACCGAAACTAGTCAGGCGGAGCCGCTGATTTTCGTTTTTTCCCGGTGGTGTCTCCGTGGCTCCGGAGGACCCGCCGTATCGGCCTAACCGTTCCCTATCACAGTTGTCGGAATCACAGGCCGGCTCCATCCCGCAGCAGTTCCGCTTTGTCGGTACGCTCCCAGGTAAAGCTCTCGTCGGTGCGGCCAAAGTGTCCGTAGGCCGCGGTATCGCGGTAGATGGGCCGCAATAAGTTGAGCATGGTGATAACCCCTTTGGGTCGCAGATCGAAATGTTCCCGGATCAGCACGACCAACTTGTCGTCACTGATCTTGCCGGTACCAAAGGTATCCACGCTAATCGAGGTGGGCTCGGCGACGCCGATAGCGTAGGAAACCTGCACTTCGCAACGGTCCGCCAAGCCGGCAGCCACGATATTCTTGGCAACATACCGGCACGCATAGGCGGCGGATCTATCGACTTTGGAGGGGTCTTTGCCGGAGAAGGCGCCTCCTCCATGACGGGCGATACCTCCGTAGGTATCGACAATTATCTTACGCCCGGTCAGGCCGCAGTCTCCAACGGGACCGCCGATAACGAATCTACCGGTGGGATTAATGTGTATCTTGTCTTGGCTGCATGTACTCAGCCAGTTGGCGGGAAGCACCGGCTTGATGATTTCGTCCATCACTGCTTCATGCAGTGCTTTGGTGGAGATATGGGGATCGTGCTGGGTCGACAGCACGACAGCTTCGATGCCGACGGGAATGTTGTCTTGATAGCGAAAGGTGAGCTGACTTTTGGCATCCGGGCGTAACCAGGGGAGGGTCCCGGCTTTTCTCACTTCGGACTGACGCTTGACCAGGCGGTGGGCGAATGTAATGGGTGCTGGCATCAGCACCTCGGTATCGTTGCACGCGTATCCGAACATCAGTCCTTGGTCACCCGCGCCCTGTTCGTGATCCTCCCGCTCGTCCACTCCCATGGCAATGTCACTGGATTGTTTGCCAATCGCGGAAATAACCGCACAGGTCGCGGCGTCGAATCCGACATCGCAGTGGTTGTAGCCAATGTCGTTCACTACCTCCCGTACCAATGCCTCGGTATCGACCCAGGCATTGGTTGAAATTTCACCGGCCAGAATGACCATGCCGGTCTTCACCATCGTCTCGCAGGCGACCCGCGATCTTGGGTCTTCCGTCAACAGGGCGTCGACCACCGCGTCCGAGATCTGATCTGCCACTTTGTCAGGATGACCTTCCGATACCGACTCGGAGGTAAATAAATAATTGCCCATATCAGTGTGAGACTCTCTATACAAAATTAATGGATTTGGGTGAATCGGAAACAAAAAACCCGCCGTGCATCGCGCTCAAGCGGGTTCCGAATATTCAACATGCCCATCGCTTTAGCGGCATTTATCTAGCGCCCGCAATCTGAACTCAAATCGGCGCCCGACTCGACCCCTAATTACCGAATCGGACAAAAGTTAATCATCTTGACATTATTCTGTCAACAAACACCTCTACTGTTGGCGGCTACATCGGCAACCAGGCGCAGATCTTTAGGCATTAATCAGTTACCCTATTCCTAACCTTTATGATGATACCGACATCAGTCTTCTAGCGCATATGGAGGTATGCAAGCCATGGTCTCCCTGGAAACGCCTATCTGTGAATTTGGCCAGCCAGCTATCGATTTTTCCCTTCCGGGCACTGACGGCCGTACCTGGTCATTGCAGCAGTGTCTCGGTGAGAAAGGTCTACTGGTGATGTTTATCTGCAACCACTGTCCTTACGTAAAGGCTGTTCGGGACCGGATAGTGCGGGATACCGCAGAGCTTAAGCAATTAGGGGTGAACAGCGTTGCCATCATGTCAAACGATTACCGAGAGTATCCCGAGGATTCGTTTGAAAACATGCGCCTTGTCGCCGCATCAGCGGGCTTTTCTTTTCCTTATCTTTTGGACGAAACGCAGGAGGTTGCCAGAGCCTATGGCGCAGTCTGCACTCCCGACTTCTTTGGCTACAACCGAGATTTGAAATTGCAGTACCGGGGACGGCTTGATGAAAGCCGCAAGGAGGCGGCGGCCGATGATGTGCGTAGAGACCTTTTCGAGGCGATGAAGCAGGTCGCGCATACCGGTAAAGGGCCAACCGATCAGATTCCCAGTATCGGGTGTTCAATCAAATGGCGGGAATGAAGGGTAGTGCTGATTTGTGTACTGCAACAAATTTACTGACCGGCATTTCCTTGGGCTTGCATAAGCTTCATTAAGTTGTATGCGAGAAAATTATCGGTTAAAAATATTACCCTGTTCTGATTGATGGTTCATGTCCTGCTTGTGCCTGTAACCAGGATCAAGGGTTTTTTTTGGCATTCATTTCACTGTTGTTGGATGCCTGGTCAGTATGGCCGTACAAACATTGTAGGTTGGGAAAGGGCTAGCTTGTGCAAGCGAAGGGTTGGTTCCGCGGTGGGCATGATGATCATTGCATAAATGTGTGCTTATGATTTCAATCAAAAACTTTTAGTACTATTTATATAATCATCTGTTTATAGTGCCTCCGGGGATCCATTTGGTGGGAGTTCAGAGATCAATGGGCGAAACGGCGTCCTGATGTTTTCAGCCACCGGCACATGGATCGGATAGTTCATAGTTAAACCAGCCGATAAAAGGAAGAATTAATGTCTTCGCGAAGAGATCTTGCCAATGCGGTCCGTGCCCTGAGCATGGATGCTGTTCAGAAAGCCAACTCGGGCCACCCGGGTGCCCCAATGGGTATGGCTGATATCGCCGAGGTGCTGTGGAATGACTACATGAAGCACAATCCGGCCAACCCCAAATGGGCTGACCGGGATCGATTCGTGCTTTCAAACGGCCATGGATCGATGCTGATTTATTCATTGCTGCATCTCACCGGATATGATCTCAGCATCGATGATCTCAAGCAGTTTCGACAACTCCACTCTAAGACACCCGGCCATCCGGAGTATGGATATGCGCCTGGCGTAGAAACCACGACTGGCCCCCTGGGTCAGGGAATCAGCAACGCGGTAGGGATGGCCATTGCGGAAAAGACCCTTGCGGCCCAATTCAATCGCGACGGCCACGAGATCGTGGACCACTATACCTACGTTTTCCTGGGTGACGGCTGCCTGATGGAAGGGATTTCCCATGAGGCCTGTTCGCTCGCGGGAACTTTGGGGCTCGGAAAACTGATAGCGGTTTACGACGACAACAATATCTCCATTGATGGCGAGGTTCGGGGCGAGCATGGGGCGCCCTCCTGGTTTACCGACGACACTCCCCAACGCTTCGAAGCCTATGGATGGCATGTGATCCCAAAGGTAGACGGTCATGATGCCGACGCCGTCAAGGCGGCGCTGGACGCAGCCAGGTCGGTTTCGGACCGACCCTCCCTGATCTGCTGTCAGACGGTTATTGGCTGGGGTTCGCCCAACAAGCAGGGGAAGGAAGAGTGTCACGGTGCGCCGCTAGGCGGCGATGAGATTGCCCTGGTCCGTCAGAATATCGGCTGGCCGCATCCACCGTTCGAGGTACCAGCGGAGATTTACGCGGGGTGGGATGCCCGGTCTGCGGGTGCTGGTGCCGAAACGGCCTGGAACGACCGGTTTGTCGCCTATGCCGCGGCCTATCCAGATCTGGCTGCGGAATTCAGCCGCCGGGTGGCAGGGGATTTACCGGCCGACTGGGATAACCAGTCCAATGCCTTTATCAACGCTGTAAACGAAAAGGCTGAAAAGGTAGCGAGCCGCAAAGCTTCGCAGAATGCGCTCAACGGTTACGGACCGATGATTCCCGAGTTCATCGGCGGATCAGCAGACTTGGCGGGTTCGAATCTCACCATTTGGTCCGGTTCCAAGGCGATCACCGCCGATGATGCGTCGGGCAATTATTTGCACTACGGCGTGCGGGAATTTGGCATGACCGCCATCATGAACGGTATCGAGTTGCATGGTGGTTTCAAGAGCTATGGCGCGACCTTTCTGATGTTTTCCGAATACGCCAGAAATGCCCTGCGCATGGCGGCGTTGATGAAACTCAGCCCGATCCATGTCTATACCCACGATTCGGTCGGTCTCGGCGAAGACGGCCCCACACATCAGCCGGTCGAGCAGACGGCTACCCTGCGCATGATTCCCCGCATGTCGGTGTGGCGCCCCTGCGACGCGGTCGAAACGGCGGTGGCTTGGAAAATGGCGATACAACGCCGTGGTGGCCCGACTAGCCTGATCCTATCCCGGCAAGGATTGGCCCATATGCCGCGGACCCCTGAGCAGATTCGGGATATCAGCCGCGGTGGCTATATCCTGTCGGACTGCGATGGTCAACCCGAGGCGATCATTATCGCTACCGGGTCGGAGGTGGAACTAGCGATGCGGGCTCAGCAGATGCTGGCGGACAAAGGCCGTAAAGTGCGGGTGATCTCCTTACCCTCCACGGATGCTTTCGATGCTCAGGACGCGGACTACCGGGAGGCGGTTCTTCCCGCGGGGGTCACCGCCCGAGTGGCCGTGGAGGCTGGGGTTACGGGTTATTGGGCCCGATATGTCGGCCTTTCCGGCAAGGTCCTCGGTATTGATACCTTTGGCGAGTCGGCCCCCGCCGAGCAAGTTTTTAAACATTTTGGCCTTACCGCGGAGAATGTAGTTAAGGTGGTGGAAGAAGTGCTTTAGAATTCGAAACTCCGTTACGGGCCGGCCGGCCCGTAGCGCAGGATTTGTCAACAACCGTTTAGGAGAAAAACATGGCTATCAAAGTAGGCATCAATGGATTCGGTCGCATTGGTCGTATGGTGTTCCGCGCCGCGGCACGGGATTTTTCGGATATCGAGATTGTCGGTATCAACGACCTGTTAGAGCCGGACTATCTGGCCTACATGCTGAAGTACGATTCGGTTCATGGCCGTTTCAAGGGTGATGTCTCGGTTGAAGGTAGCACACTGGTGGTCAACGGGAAGAAGATCCGACTCACCGCGGAACGTGATCCTGCGAATCTGAAGTGGAACGAGGTGGGTGCCGATGTCGTGGTCGAGTCGACCGGCCTGTTTCTCACCAAGGAGACCTGCCAGAAGCACATCGATGCCGGCGCCAAGAAGGTCATCCAGAGTGCTCCGAGCAAAGATGATACGCCAATGTTCGTGTTTGGCGTCAATGACGACAAATATGCTGGCGAGACGATCATCTCGAATGCGTCCTGCACCACCAACTGCCTAGCGCCTGTTGCTAAGGTCTTGCACGACAGCTTTGGTGTCAAGCGTGGCCTGATGACCACAGTGCACGCCGCCACCGCAACCCAGAAGACCGTAGATGGTCCCTCGAACAAAGACTGGCGGGGTGGCCGGGGTATTCTCGAGAACATGATCCCCAGCAGCACTGGTGCCGCCAAGGCTGTCGGTAAGGTCATTCCCGAGCTCAATGGTCTGTTGACCGGCATGTCGATCCGCGTGCCCACCTCCGACGTATCGGTGGTGGACCTCACCGTGGAACTTAGCCGCGAGGCCAGCTACGCCGATATCTGCAATGCCATGAAGGCGGCCTCCGAAGGCCCGATGAAGGGTGTGCTCGGTTATACCAATGAAAAGGTCGTATCCACCGATTTTCGCGGTGAGTCTTGTACTTCGACCTTTGATGAGGGTGCCGGTATCGCGTTGGACAGCACCTTCGTCAAGGTTGTCTCCTGGTACGACAACGAATGGGGTTATTC